>WGNN01000127.1 GCA_016124515.1 bacterium | reverse complement strand
CCGACGGTGCCGCGAGCTTTTTTGAGAAGTTGATCAAAAACGAACAAGCGGGCGGAACACCAGCCTTTTTGAGCACACACCCAAGTCCATCGAGCAGGGTAGCCGATATTACCGAAACCAAGAATGAAATGGGCTGCAAAGGCAACAGCACCAATGTATCGCAATACAATGAGTTTAAAAGCTATTTGCCCAAATAGGCTATAGCTGATTGGCCGACTTCATTTGCAGCAATCGTTCGCGCACCGGCAGCGGGTTAAAACCTGATGCATAAGCCATTGTGCCATTCATACTTGCATCAGAAGCGCGAGGTGCCGCCATCGTTACCGATTTGTTTGAAACCGCATGGAGCAGCTTTTTGTCGTAGCCCATTACTTCACACAATACTTCACCAAATTCATAGCGGCTCAGTTTTTCTTTGCCGCATAAATGTATAATGCCCGAAACGTGCGCTGCCGCCCACAACAAACCTTGGGCAGCATCATCGGCGTGCATGGTACTTCTGTATTCATCATAAAATAAATTCAGTTTTTCGCCGGCTTTAAGTTTTGCATTAAAGCCCTGTATAAAACTTGCTGCACCGCTTGGAGCCTCGCCAAACATTAAAGGCATGCGGCAAATTGCGGCTGAAGGCAAATGGTCGCGAAAAATATCTTCGGCCAAAGCCTTATGCTTTCCGTAAATCATAATAGGATTGCGGAAGTCATCTTCTGAATAACCACCTTTATTTCCGTCAAAAACCAAATCGGTGGAGGTAAAAACCAATTTGATACCACGCAAGGCACAGTGCTTTGCCAGCAACACATTGGCCAGAATATTTGCATTGAAACTATCATGCGGATTTTCTTCGCAAAAATTGGGATGTGAGGCGGCTGCGCAATGAATAATGAATTGCGGATTGCATGCATTGAGCAGCGTTTCCAAAGCTTTTTCATCAGACAAATCTGTGGCATAGGTTTTTATATCGTCGCCAAAAACCGGCACATTATTGCGGTACTGCGCCGAGACATGAAACGATGCGGCGGCCTGGCACACAACATTGTAGCCTAAAAACCCGCCGGCACCCGTAACAAGTAAGTTTTGCATAAAGAAATTACTTGGCTATAATAAATTTTTGAATGGTGGAATTGTGTTCCGTTGTTATTCTAATAAAATACGTTCCTTGCGCCAAAGACGAAATATCAATAACCCGGAGAGATTTACCGTATTTTCTGGTTTTACCGGTTAAGTCGATGATTTCATACGAAAATGATCCGGTATTTCGCACTTTTAGCTCAGTAGTGGCCGGATTAGGATAAATTGATGGTTTGGCAGTTGGCTGAACATTAACAGAAGTTATGATCACATTGGCTTGGTCAGAACTGTTTTCACAACCCTTGTCGTCAACCACCGTTACACTATATTTTCCTGAATTTTTTGCTATGATATATGGATCAGTTGTTTTAGAAAGTTCCGATCCTTCGAAAAACCAAATATATTGAACCGCGCTGGCCGATGTATAAACGCTATCATTTTTTGAAGTAATATCAGGTTTTTGCGGCAAAGGATACACCGTAACACTAATATCGTCAGATGTTGTTTTGCAGCCGTTGGTATCGGTGGTAGTTACATTATATTTTCCACTTGTTTTTATGGTAGTGGTTTCACCGGTTGCTTTGTTGCTCCAATCGTATTGACTGAAACCGCTTCCGGCATCCAACACAACAGAGTTTCCGCTGCAAAATTCTGTCGGACCATCGGGGCTTATAATTGGTTTATTGGTTTTAAACACGCTTGTTGTCAACTCCGCCGAAGTACCTGAACAGCCATTTGCGTCAGTAACCATTAAGCTTACTTTAAGAGCAGAATTGACAGTTATTGATTTTGTTTTTTCGCTGGTTGACCACAAGTAGCTATTATAATTGGCATCCGCTGAAAGTATGATTTGGTCGCCGGGACAAAAACTTAGATTTCCAGCATAAGTGATAGCAGGTGTTGGATTTTGATTAACCTTTACAAAAACACTGCTTGTATCTGTACAAGTTGAAGCACCAACAGTTGCCGAAATCTTTAATGAATATCTTCCGGTGGCTTTTGCCGTTATTTTGTCTTTGCCTGAAGTTCCGCCGCTCCAGGTCCATGTGTTGCTGTAAAGATTTGATGCACTGAGCATAACACTATCACCATCACAAAATTTGAGTTTTCCTGAAACAGAAATATTAGCCTTTACCGCACTGCATGGGTCAATTTCTATTTTACGCAAAATGTGGTTGTCGCGGTCGCAAAAAATGTATTCGGTTGATGAGATTTGCATGATGGCGCGCGCACTATTGAGCAAGGCGTTGGTATCTGATGCATTTTTAAACCCACAATTTCTGAAATGATTTCCAACTATCAATGTGTCGGTGCCGTGCAATCCTCTAATTTGACAGGCTCCGGAAGCTATTATAGTTCCATAGCTGTCAACAAAAACCTGTTCGGGGGTATATAAATCTTTAAATACGGTGGTCACTTCGCTGGTGGACCTATTGATGAATCTGATACAATTGTTATTTTTATCTGCTACATAAATATTGTCGTTTCCATCAATAAAAAGTCCTGTGGGATAGTTGAATTTAGCTTTTGAATCTTTGTCGCCATTGGCACTACCGCTGCTACCGGGTTGTCCGGCAAAAGTGGTTACCACGCCGCTTGTGGTAATCATACGTATGCAGTGGTTTCCCTGATCGGCCACATAAATATTACCTTTTGAGTCAACTGCCACATCGGTAGGTGTGTCAAATTGAGCACCTGAACCCGTGCCATCCTGGTAGCCATTACTTCCCTTTTTTCCCGCGAGTAAAGTTACTTGCTGCGCGGTGGCAATGGATGAAAACAAATCAATTTGCCTGATGACGTGGTTCCCAGCGTCGGCTACATAAATCTTGCTTCCAACAGCAATGCCCTTTGGTTGGTCAAACTCGGCATTTATTCCATAGTTGTCAACGTATCCCGCTGAATTTTGTTTTCCTGCTCTCACATAAAACTTACCATCACTTTTGTTGAGCATAAAAATGGCATGCGAACCTTCGTTGGTGATAAACACATTTCCTTTGGCATCAGTGGCCATTCCCCAAGGTTTATTAAAGCGGACCGTAGTGAGCGATTCGCCGCCCGAAATGGTACCTGAAGTTTGGCTTTTGCCCGCATAAGTTGTCACCTTTTGCCCTTCTACAGCCCCTATTATGCACAGTAAGAATAAAATGGTAAGCAATCGTTTCATAATAATTGTTTAATAGGCTTTCAAAATAAATTGGTAAGGTAAGGAATTTTCGTCAACTTCAACTTTTGAGAATCCGGCCAAGCCCAAATTTCTTTTGAGTTCAGAAAGAGACAATTTAATATTGGCAGGTGGCCCCACAGGCAAGTCGCCTTCTTTGAAGTCGATGATATATAGTGTACCGCCAATACGCAGGCCGTCTCTAAGCTTAGATAAAAATTTTGCTAATTTTTCGAAGTGATGTACGGTATTTACCGTTATTATTTTATCACATTCCAACTCGTTTAATCCGGGCTCGTTTGTGGTGGTCAGACGCACTTCTACATTAGAAATACCTTTTTCCTCAATTTCATTATTAATATAGTCAACAAATCTCTTGTCAATATCGGTTGCAACTACATGTTTGCAACGGCCTGCAAGGGGCAAAGTAAAATACCCGGTACCGGCACCAACATCGGCAACCACATCATTTTCATCCAGTTGCAAAGCATCCAGCACTTCATCCACCTTTTGCCACTCGGCTCTTTCAGGGTCGTTGAAACGCGCGACCAATTCTTCAAAACTGCTGCTGTTCATGTGGTTTTGTGCGGCATTGGGTTCATGCTTGCTTTTGCATGAAACCGCCATAAGAAGTAAACCTAAATATAATATTTTACTCTTCATAAGGCTAATAATGGTTTTAGCCAACTATGCCCTGCGGCAACCAGCCATTTGCTATCAAAATCAGAAACATCAGTGAGGGTGTTGTTGAAAACCGGTGTATTTTCATCAACAAGGCCTTCCTGAATCAGTTTTTTGAAAGCCGGGAGGGAGCATTGCTTCAGTTCGTTGCCAACTTTGTACGCCACGCGCTGTCTGTTGAAAAAGTTGACGCCAATATGCTCTTGCATTTGTTTTATAAAATGCACGGATTCGTCAATAGAACAACCGGTTGCATTTTGCCGGTCTTCATCAACTTTCACTATTAAAAACAAGTGTTGAAGGACGTCAAATTCGGCATTTAATTTAACGCCATGCGCCTTCCACTGTGCGGTAAAACCCGCCATTTGCTCATTCATCCAAGCCACTTCTTCATCGGTAAGAAAGCGGTCGGCCTGGTATATCCAAATTTTATTCATTGTAGGTATTTTATCTCTTCTTTTATACAAAGCTATTGATTCCTGAACTAAAAAAAATCTTATTTATAATACCCCCATTTTTCTAAAAATTGCCTTACACTTTCAGGTACGAAATAGCGGATGGACCTGCCGTTTTGAAGACTTCTTCTTATAAAGGTTGCCGATATTTCCATTATTGGGGTTTCAAAAACGGTGAGGTTGTCAAATTCAAAATTTACTGGACTATTCACCCGAGGGTAGGCATACACCGCATAGTTGTCAATAAGCACTTCGTGATTTTTCCATTTAGGAAGCGTATTCACCGTATCGCTGCCCATTATGAGCACAAACTCATGGTTGCTATAGGCTTCTTTGAGCCGCACCAAGGTATCGATGGTGAATGATGGCCTGGGAAGATAAAACTCAAAGTCGCTGGCTCTCAACTTGTCGTTGCCGGCTATGGCAAGGTTCACCATTTCCAATCTATCGTACTCATTGAGCAGGTTGCGTTGGTTTTTGAGTGGATTTTGCGGGGTGACCATAAACCAAACCTGGTCTAAATCGGTATTCTCGGCCATGTATCCTGCAATCATCAAATGCCCCATGTGTATGGGGTTGAATGAACCGAAAAACAAGCCAATTTTCATGAAGCTATTTTTTTAGGTAATTGGTAATTACTTCTGCAATTTCTTTGTCGGCGCGCTCCAATATATCATTGTGCAGCACGTAATCAAACTTATTGGCATACTCAAGTTCAAAAGATGCCCGTCTGATGCGCTTTTCTATACTCCTATCATCCTCGGTGCCTCTTTTCTTCAGCCTTTCGGCCAATATATCAATGCTGCCGGGGTGCACAAATACAAACAAACCATCGCTTCCGTAGGCTTCCTTCAGGTGCGAGGCGCCTTTTACGTCAAGGTCAAGAATGGGTATTTTACCCTTGTTTCTAATGCGTTCCAATTCAGCCTTCAGGGTGCCATAGTACAAGCCTTCATAAACTTGCTCGTACTCCAAAAACTCGTTGTTGGCTATTTTGGCTTCAAATTCATCAATTTCCAAATAATAATAATGCACACCTTCCTGCTCGCCGTTTCGTGGCTTGCGGGTGGTAGCCGATACAGAAAATTCGAAGTAAGGAATTTCGCGAATTATTTTTTGTGCAATGGTTGATTTTCCCGCCCCCGAAGGGCCACAGAAAACCACCAATTTATTATCGATATTCATCACTTATAATATATTGAGTACCTGCTCTTTTATTTTTTCCAAATCATCTTTCATGTGCACTACCAAATGCTGTATTTGCTCATCATTGGCTTTGGACCCAATGGTATTTATTTCGCGACCCATTTCCTGCGCTATAAACCCGAGCTTTTTGCCCGAACCTTCGCCACCAAGTTCTTTTAAAAAATAATTGATATGTCCTTCAAGACGCACTATTTCTTCTGTTATGTCAAAGCGTTCTATGTAAAAAACCACTTCCTGCTCCAATCGGCCTGTGTCTTTCTGCTCATTGGTAAGGTGCTTATCGAGCAAGTCTTGCAGTTTTTTGCGCATTTTATCTACCCGCAGTTGCTTGTTGGCGTCCACCTCGCGCAGTTTATTCAAAATATTTTTTGCGTATTGTGCCAACTCTTTGCTCAAGGTTTCGCCTTCTTGCAGCCTGAAGGTGTCAAGCGCATCAATGGCCTCGCTAAGCGCTGAGAGAAACACTTCCTTCACATCATCATCACTCTCGTTTTCAGGGGTTTCTATTACATCGGGAAGCGACAGGATTATTTGAAGTAAATCGTCTTTTTGCAAGGCATTTTCGTCGGCAAGTTTTTCAAGATCATTTTTATAGGCCAAAAATAATTCGCGGTTGATGCCCCGCTTTGCCAATGAAGTATTGAGCACTGTGGCATTGATGTTAAGCATGATTTTTCCGCGCTTAACTCGTTGGTTTACCACATTTCTGAAATCCATTTCAAAAGGTTGTGCCACTTTGGGCAGGCGTATATTCAGGTCGAGAAACTTGCTATTGAGCGATTTTATCTCAACATCTACCTTTACCAGGTTATTTTCTTTGGTACTAGAACCAAAGCCAGTCATGGAATAGACCATATATGTTTGTTAATTATTGGGCAAATGTACTATGATACTTTATCAGTGAATGGTGTGCTTTGGTTGCCGGGAAGTTTGGGTAGTTTTATTCTAAACGTGGTACCGGCTTTGGGTTCTGAATGAAGCACAAATATTTGTCCGTTGTGGTACGATTCTATAATGCGTTTGGCCAAGCTCAGGCCAAGCCCCCAGCCCCGCTTGCGGGTGGTATAACCCGGATTAAACACCGTTTTTTGCAAATAAAGCGGAATACCTTTGCCGGTATCCTTTACATCGATAAATACTTGTTCGGCTTTGTTTTGGATTAAAAACGATAGTTTTCCCTTACCTTCCATTGCGTCAACAGCATTTTTGCACAGGTTTTCAATGACCCACTCAAACAAACTGCGGTTGAGGTAGGCCATGGCATCATGGTCTGAGGCGGGATCGATTTCTATAAGCACTTTGCGCGATACGCGGTTTTGCAAATAGGAAATACTACTTGCAATTACTTCATTTACATTATCTTGCACCAATACGGGTTGTGAACCCACCTTTGAAAATCGTTCGGTGATAACTTCAAGGCGGTTGACATCCTTCTCTATTTCAGAAACTATTTCCTGCGGAAATTTATCGCCTTCGCCACGCAAGTATTCAACCCAGGCCAGCAGGCTTGAAAGCGGTGTGCCCAGTTGATGAGCGGTTTCTTTTGACATGCCTACCCACACTTGGTTTTGCTCGAACCGGCGCGATGAACTGAATGCCAGGTAAGAAACAAATATGAATAAGGCTATGATAAAGAGCTGAACATAAGGATAATACTTGAGAAGTATAATGGTACTCGAGTCGCCGTAATGATATATTTCGGGAAAATAATCGGAGTTGAGATAAACGGGTTCGTGCTCGGCTTTCATCTCCTGCAACTGATGGTAAATATAGGCGCTGTCTAAAGCCTTGGCCGAATCGAGGTTGCGGTATTGGGTAATAATGCCAGCCGAATCGGTGACAATAACGGGTGTGGTGGTATTGCCCCTTATTATATTCATCAAAAAATTAAGGGCTTCGTCATTGGGCTCAATTTCGGTAATCAATTTGGTGGCATCTACAATCAATTGCACACGGGCCCGCTCTTCGCGCGCCAGCTTTTGCACCACATAGTTGGTATATATAACCGAGGAAACACCAATGACCACCGCCACGGCGAGCAATACAATTTTCCAAATGCGCTTATGGTGGTATTTGCCTATCATTTTCTTTGCAATTCTTCCCAGCCTTCTTTGAGTGCATTGCGCCGTCTAATCCGCTGGTTTTTGCGGTGCACCTGCAGCAATGAGTCGCGGCGGTAATCTTTTAATTTTTGTTCGCGTTGGCGTGCGGCTTTCAATTCTTTACTCTCATTTTGCAAACCTTCGGCTATTTTTCCGCCCAGCGCTCCCATATCGTATGAAATTTCGGGGTCGTCAGCAGGGCCTTTTACCAATAAATACACACTTATGTTGCCGCTGGTTTTGCCGGTGTAGTAGCTGAAAGTTTTGTCGGTAATTTTATTTTGACTGATAAATAGTTTTTTAAGGTTGAGTGCCACTTTGTAGTCCACCACATTTTCAAAGGTATGGATGCCCGAAACCAGCATATCGAAGGTATTGGTATTCACTTTAGTTTCAGGCAAGTGCAATACCTGGTTTTGGATAAACAATTGACTTTGAAGGGTATCGAACATGATGTGTTCAAAATTGCCCACTTTTATAAATCCGGCAATTTTTAGCATGGGCAAAAATTCAATAAGCTCGCCATCTATCACTTGCACCGGCACATCGGCCAGCAGGCTTTGCATATCTATATTGAATTGGTCGTCCATTTTGAATGAAATACTGGGGGTTGCCGATATTTTCCCCTTGATTTGCTCGTATGAGAGTTCGCTTTGCCCAAAATTGTCAAAGGCTTTGAAAATGCTGCTGATGTCCATATCGGCCAGGGCAATATCGGCATCCACGGTATAGCCGGTAAAACTATTGGCTTTTGCCATGCCGGTGAGGGTAACGCTGCCGCCTAGGGTGCTAAACGAAAGTTCATTTACAAACAATTGCCTTTGGTAAAAACGCACATTGCCATTTATCCGGTCCAATTCAAAATTTTGGTATTTGAGGTGGCCGATGTCGGCGTTGAGATTGGCAAAAATCAGATCGGTATTGAAACCGCGACTTTCATCGAGATTTGCCGGTTTTTCCGCCATATCATTTCCCGCTGACTCGCTTTGCATAAACTGCTCGAGCAAAAGTGTATCGCAGCTCACATCGCCATAGAGCAACAACTTGTTTTCATTAAAAAAAGTAAGCGGATTTTTGAAATAGCCGGAAAAAACGAAATCAGATGCGCCGTAGTGCATGCTGAAGGTACTCACCATGAGTATGGGTTTTTCAAAATTCATTTTGCCCGCCATGTTGGTAAATTTCTTATCCAGTCCCTTCAATTTCAAGTTGATAGACTCGAAGGCAATATCGCCTTGAATTTTTACATCCGATAGTTTTTCAACCGACTCAAGGTTGCTCAACAGCCCTTCGAATACGAGGTTGGTATTGAGGTGGCCACTCAGCTGCTCCACCTCTTCAAAGGCAAACATTTCGCTGAGCCAATCCAAATCAAGATCCGCCTTCAGGTTGAATTTGCAAAAAGGATTGTTGAAATTTTCAAGATAAAAATCACCATTCACTTCACCTGTATTGTGCTTTCCGCGCAGCCCTTTCAGGTGGATGTAGCTTGTGTAGTTGTTGTTGTTTTTGCCGTTTGAATAGCGTCCGTCTAAATTGAGGCCTGAAAAAACGAGTCCGGTTGATTTTTGCCTGATGTTGCCCTCTCTGAAACCAAAACCAATATTGAAGTTGGCCGACTGCGTAGTGCTCCACTCCCCCACTATATCGGCATTGAAATAGGCTGCCCCTTCAATGGCATAGTCGTCGAGCGAGCCTTGCAAAAGCCCGGGCGAAAGGGCTATCAATTCTTCAAGGCGGCTGTATTCGCTCTTAATGGAAATATCGGTGAATATATTTTGGGCGGAATTGTCAATAACGCCGTCAATCTTAAATTTCATACCTTCTATGGTCAGGTCGCCGTCTTGTATGGTGTATTTGTCAAGGTCTTTGATAGAAAAACCCAGTTTCGACTTCAGGCTTTTGTTGTCAACCCATTGCAGTTCGCCATCGCGCAGGTCGTTTATATCAAAGTCGGCCATTATGTCCATGTGTGTATTGCCCGCCAGCGATTTGAGCGAAAAAGCGCCTTCGTGAATGTGTGTTTGCAGCTTAAAACCATCAAGGTGGTTGTACAAAGTATATTTTGTGTTGAATATTTCCACGCGGTCAAGTGCCAGTTCCACCTGATTGGTGTCGGCGGAGGTAGAATCGGTAACCTTCCAAAATTCAAAGTTGGTGCTTCCATCGCTGCGATACACCATTTTAATATCGGCATCGCGGATGATGATGTGCCGCACCCTGAAGTTGCCGCTAAACAAATCTTTATAGTCAAACAGCAGGTAAACGCGGCCAATTTCGTAGGCGTTTTCCATAGAATTGGTATCGGTATCGCTTATGCGCACATTGACCAACTCTACCGAACCTTTTGGAAATGTGTTGAATAAGGTAGCTTCAAGACTTTGCACCTTTACATCGGCTTGCAAAAAAGGCTCAAGGGTTGACAACACCACATTGCTAAGGTCGCGCTGAAACACGTGGAATAGGATAAGCAACAGCGTGGCTGCCGATAGGAAGAAAACCGTGAGGTAAGTGGCTATGATTTTGGCTATTCTCATGAAAACATTGCAATGTGCATCAACGAAAATATTGGCATTATTGTGCTGTATTGAGCCTTTTTTTCATTAAAATGTTCATAACTGAAAGGGGGCAAAAAACTTTTTTGAAAAAAAATTTCTGTGGTAAGAAAATACATCTACTTTTGCCACCGCAAAACAGGAAGTGTTAAGCAAAAATAAACAAAACGGGCGATTAGCTCAGCTGGTTCAGAGCATCTGGTTTACACCCAGAGGGTCGGGAGTTCGAATCTCTCATCGCCCACCCGAACTATAAAATCCTTTCTGTTTTCAGAAAGGATTTTTTGTTTTAGGGCGGTGGGGGTAGGTGTAATTAATGCGATTGACGAACCACAGAATTGTTGGTTGCTGTTCTGTTTTTGTTCATAGCTCTTTACTTGTTCCATAATTTGTCGTGTCGATTATGGCATTCGCATTTCCCTGGTTCACCAAAAATAGATAATGATCTAATATTCTGCGTGCACAAAATAAAAATTGCGTTGAACTGCGTATTACTTTTTCAAACTCAAGATCATCTTAAATTTTGATAAATTTTATTCGATAAATGACAGATTTAAAAAGGTTTGGATGAATATAATCGCTTCTTATCAGGCCCGGGTTTATCGGCAGGTTGTACAACATATATGACAATTTGTGCCTGACCTCTTTAATTTGAATACTTGTCTGTCCTTCCAATGTCCGAATGCGAGCATCATCAATACGAAAATTAATATATTCAACGGTACCAAGGTAATTTGAGTTTTTCAATAAATAATCCCGCATTTCTTTGTGTATTCCATCTATCTCAGGGTATTCGAAATTAAAGTAAAATGATGCGATATCACAACCTTCCGGACCATCATCGTTTAGGCCGGGAAGCAGAAAGTTTAATGCCGCATTGTCAATAAAAGGCAATTTTGACTCAATTTTTTCAACCCATACTGTATCGTGAGATATATAAACGTTCGCCACTACATTGTTCCAAACTGAATACATATCAATTCTTGGCAATTGTTTCGAAACCGTATCATTTAAGGCTATTGATACAGTATCATAACCAGGTTTGGAAAATCCCAGACGGGCCACTGGCTTATGGAAATACAATTTTGATAGCGAAAAAGTATCCGTTTTACTTATTTTCAAGGCTCTCCAAACACTGTCTCCCTTAAAAAAAACGGTAATTGCCACAGGCATATCAATAAAAGAGGAATCTACATACCCATGCGTTACAATACTACCAAATATTCTATTTGAGCCTTGCCCAATAGCCGAAAAGGAAGTCATCAATAGTGCAAAGAATATGGCTGCTATAAATCTTATCATAATAATCCATCAATTATTCTGTGAATGCTCATAGCTCTTTACTGGTTCCATAATTATTTGTAAAAGTTGCAAAAACAGATACTAACCTTTTGCCAATACCCTTAAACATCGTAAATGAGTTATGTGCAAGAACGAGCTCAGAGATAGTTCCATGAACTGAGACTACCAAAATATCTTGATAATTTTCTCTTGTGGCACGGATAAGTACCTTTCCGAATTTACCATCTGAGGAAAGACTAACAGTTATGTTATTCACTTTGGATTATATCAGACCATGTTTGGCTCGGATCGTCAGCTTGAATAGCCGAAATTGACACGTCACCAGTAACATCATTACCTTGCATATCCTTAAATGAAAATGTAAAACTCTGATGTGCTGAATTACCACTGTCTTTTAACAAGTGGATTTCCTTAGTTGGAAAAGTTTTGAAATTAGCCAAAATCTATCTTATTAACATTTTTGAAAAAATCTTATCATCCAAAATCCAGTTAACGCCTATATCGCCATTTGTAATAGAAATTGCTGCGACTAGCTCCTTCCGTAGTGATTTCCTTTCGTACACCAAAATTTTTTCACCAAAAGACTTGTATGGATTTGCCGTGTATAAAAAAAGCTTGGACTTACAACAAAATATGGAGCATTAAAAGCAATGGTCAAGAATAAGGTTCGCGAAGGTTTTATGAACTTAGCAGCCATTGAATAGGTCCTTTTTATTACGGCGCTCAGAACTTTTATTTCAGATGCTTGTGCTGATCTCCCCAGTCTTCTGCTACCCTATGTTAAGACGGTATTCAATGTGATTTGCCGAATAGACTTTAAACTCATTGCGTATGCGTTGCTCCCTTTTTTAAGGTGCCTTTGTTGTGCTCTACTTCTGTATTAGTGCTGTCGAATTGTTGTATTGTGCAGGGCTAAGGTAAGTTTCCTAGTTTGCTTAATGTTGATGTTTTATATGTGGAAAACGTAGATGTAACTAAACTTTAATTAATTGACACTACACTAAGGCTTTGGAAAGTATGAATATCAACCTTCCAAATTCAGCCAAAATATAGGAGAAAAAAGCCAAAAATAAATAAGTTAAAATCTGCTTATAATATTCTATATTCGGAATACTAAAATCTGAAAATACGGTCATAAAAACAATAGCAATGATACTGTTGAAGATTGCAGACTTAATGTAGGATATTAACCTTTTGTAATCATTTTCATTTCTTGATTTTATCTGATCCAAATGTGGAGTCTTAAAACCTCTGATTAATGTAAGTATCGTTAGTAAAAACCCAATGGAAATGCTACAAAACTGCAATGCTATGGTTTGAATTTTATCAAATGAAATCGAGGTTTTGTAATTTGCCGACAGCAGATATATAATCGCTAAACAAGTTGCAGACACTATCAATGGGAAGTTTTTTTCCAAAGAGAGTAGTAATCGAAGTTTAATTTTGCGTTCCATTTACGTCAGCTAATCTAAAGAATAATATCTCAGAAACTCGTCTGCATACTTGGAGTAAATGACAAGCATCGATCCTTTACTGAACTCCTTGATTGCTAAGTTGGTTTTATTAATCTCTTTCTCATATGAATCCTTAACGATATCCTTCCTTATGTCTATTTTCTCTAAATCATCGCCAAAATTCCCTTCCAGGGTAACCTTTTCAAATGAACTTTTCGGTCTCTCTTCAATAAATTGCCGTATAAACGGCTTAAGTCGTTCAAAGTTAATTCCACCTTCATCGGCAAATAATTTGATTGTGGCCTTTTTGAGGTTATAGGACTCTTTAAAATCATTATCCATGAACAATGGAAGTTCATTTAAATCTTCGTTTTTACCATAATCAATATCTAGTACCACACTTTTTACAAAATCAGGATTTAGTACTCTGTTAATGTTCTTTAGACCAGTGATGTAATTTGCTTTCAATTGTGCATTACCTAGATTCTTTGATAAAAAGGCTTTGAAACTAGCCCCACTAATTCCACCAGTATAACTTTCAATCATAAAGATTGACGTTTTTTTGTCATATAGATAAAAACTTCCATGACCAAGCCCATATTCATCATCATCACCAACGACTGCCTCAATTGACTCACCAGTTAATTTTCCTGGCAATCCGTCTAGTTGTTCATTAAATAAGCAACCAAATAAGTACCTTTCATTTTCATGTTCAGGTGGTAGAAGTTGTCTAATTTTAAATTTTGGTTGATGTTTTGGCTCCACAACGACATTCTCTGTGAAAGTCCTTTTTGCTAAAAAAACATCTCTGAATTCAATAGGGTGAAATTTAGAATCAGCCATTTTCATTGCCATACGGACAAATTCAAGTTTAATTTTACGAGTAGCCATTAGATTATGTTTAATAATCAAATGTAGTTAATGCTTCAAAACAAAATGCATAGTGCGCAGAAATACTTCATTGTCAGATTATAAGACAAAAAAGCCTCGGCAATTCTGCAGGGCTTGGTGAAAATACAACGGCGTGGGGTTATTCAGGGATTTCATATGTCATCTTCAGAAAAGAAAAGTTTGTATTCTTCACCTGTAATTTATTGGAAACTTAGTAAAGTACGTAATACTTCAACACACTTCATCTTCGTCTTCAAAGTATTGATTTTCCTTTTGGCAATCAGACGGGTGATAGTCTATAACATTATTGTGAAATATTGAGTTCAAACGGTTGTCTTGGCTTATTGATTAGCTTATGAAATAATATTTACTCATACATCTATTCTTTACCAGTTGTGGCCTTCATCATGGCTATGTTTCTAGTAAAGTCATCATCTCGCTCTCGTTTTTCAATTTTGTCCAGTTCGCTTTAAATAGGGTGATTTATTGACTCTACCTTGCATTGCATGGTAAAAAGGTCTATTAATAACCAAATCCACCAAGTGTTATCCAGTATAGAATTTGAATTCCGACCTTACCTAAGTACAGGTACTGACAACCCTAAAGCAAAAAAACAAGTACGCCGTACCTGTTGATTTCAATTTTCCCTGCAATTCATGTTTGTTCATCTGGTTGTTTTAAAAGTTTGCAATTATAAGGTTCCATGATATTTGAAAAATCACCCGAACAGGTGACTTTTAATGATCTGGATTTTTTCCTATCTACAAACCACATATATTAGATTTCATACGGTGGTAATCACAGCTAAAAATGCCATAAGAGCCTTGTTTCATTGTTTTCCGCATCAAGTGCTTCACGGATATGTGCAATTATCAATGCCGACAGGATGGACATTCTACGGAATTAAATTCCTTTAAAGACTTTCCACTGTCCCATCCTTTACAAACCACCTAAGAAAACGTAGCAGTGTACGTATTCCGGCTTCAATGGCCATTTGGGCTTTACATTATGGCATCAGAAGCCGTTCGTTCCTACGAGTTTTTAAATGACACTTGGCTTACTGTGTTCCTTAATACCTAATTGGCCAACGCGTCGCCCTTTAAAACAAAAATCCCCGGCCACAAATGACCGGGGATTTTACTATCAATAGGTTGTTTAATACTATATGTGGTGTTGGATAGACTCTATGATATATGGGTGGTTTTTCGGAATGATGTTGGCTTTAGAAAGTGCCGTGCCAACTACATAAATGAACAAACCGGCAAAAAACATAAAGAATCCAATTTCGGGTACACCAAAACCCAAATGTGTGTGGTGTGCAGCTTCAGTCATGTGCTCCATGTGGTTGGCAAATTTTACCGAACTCGGCATAATCAAGAGGTAAAAGTCAATCCACTTGGCAATTATCATAATAAAGGCCACCAACATAACTACTTTCACTTGCCTTTTCGACTCACGTGTCATAAATACCAGGAATGGTGTTACAAAGTTCAGCACAATGTTCAAATACCAAAGCCAAGCAATGTTGAAGCCTTCTTTGGTACGTCCCCAGCGCAAGAGGTAATACGGTGTTTCTTCCGGAATATTCGCATACCAAATCAGTAGCAATTGCGATACAAATATGTATCCCCAAAAAATACTGAAGGCAAACATGAACTTTGAAGTATCGTGCATGTGGTTGGTATTGAACCAAGGAAACACGCCGCGTCCGTTAAGGTATATACTTGCCATATTGATGAAGGTAAAACCCAGCACCAATACCGAAGCAAATACGTAAACCGCAAAGATGGTTGAGTACCAATGTGGCTCTAACGACATGATCCACAAGAAAACGGCTGCACAGAAAGAAAAAGCCCACAACACCATAAAGGTAGCTGAGGTTTTGTAGCTTTTCCAGAATCTCTTGGTGCCACCTTCGTTATCTTCAGCAATAGAATGTTTTCTCAAAATAAATTGCAAACCGGTCCAAACCAAAAGCGCAAAAATGGTAAGGCCGAAGTACATTCCTTTGTTCAGGAACCACTCTTTTGCCTGTAACACGCTATCGCCTGCTACAATATCGGCGTGCGACCACTCGTACAAATAGGGCATACCCAACACACCAACCACCAGCATACCGATGATTCCGATGGGCATATACACGGCCATAGCTTCCATTATTCTTTTTTGCACTATGTTCCAACCTGCGTGTGCTACATAACCAATGGCCATGATAACCGCACCTGCTATTCCCAATGCAAGGAAATAAAAATTATTCAATAAAAAAGCAGCCCACACGCGAGTTGGTGTGTCGCCATACATAACAAAACTTGCAATTCCGAGCACCAAACCGATGGCCATAATGGCTAAAGCCGTTATTCTAAGTTTGGATGGCATTTCAAATCTCAACGAAGCACTCATTTCTTTTATTTAATTCGTTTTGTGATTTTCTATTTATTATATTTCTCCTTCAACCATTTGGTTCGTAGAATCTACTGCTTCCATTACTTCTTCAACGGCTGTGGTGTCTTGCACACTTTCCATTTCTGGTGTTTCTGACTGTGCAGGTGCAGTCAAGGCTTCATATTCGCTCATCGACGCTATTTTGTATGCTTCGGCACCATGTTGCATTATTTGCACCCAATTCACAATCAACCAACGTTGTTCAGGCGACAACTGCGAAGCATGTGAACCCATAATACCTTTACCATAAGTTATGGTGTGGAATATAGAACCCGCTTCACGGTCTTTCAATTTGCCGTAGTATTCGCCCGGAGTAGGTATTTTACCGGCTTCAACCAGCGAACCGTTTCCATCGCCTTTTTCACCGTGGCAGTGGTCGCAGTACAAGTTGAAAAGTCGCTTACCTTCGTTCAAGGTATAATCGTTCAACTCAATAGGGTTTACCAGATTTCGCGCTGCCATGGCCCTGCCTGAATCATTATTTTCATACTCAAAATAATAATCAAGTTTACCACGGGCAATAGTACCGGCAACCGGAGTAAGTGAGTTGCTTTTGTATTTGCCTTTGTAGTCGTTGTAAGGTGTAGAGTTGTAGTACCATGAGGTGGCGTTCTCGTTGGTTACCTGTGTCAGGGGTTCGTAAGGATACGAGTGGTACATAGCAGGTGCGTATTCATATCCGGGGTTGTTTGGATCGTACCAAAGTGAATCCGGGTGGCGGCTATGGCTGCATGCACCAAGTACAAAAACCGACAGGAGTAGTAATAAACTATATATGCTTCTCATGTTGCCTTATTTCATTTTAATGGGTAATGGGAAAGGTGCATTTTGCTCGAGGTATTCGTCTTCCCTCACTTCAATGGCACCGGCTTCTTTCAGTTCAGTAATAATATCGTCTTTCATGTCAGCAGTTTCAATCAACACTACAAAGTGGTGACTAGTGGCATGCTGATCGTAGATTTTTGGTTCAAATCCGGGCAGCAGGGTTGCTCTGAAAAAGTAAGTACCCACCATACCCAACGAGGCACACAATACGGTAAGCTCGAAAGTAATGGGCACAAAAGCGGGAATAGCCACCGGTGGTTTGCCACCAAAGTTGTTGGGCCAGTTGAAACCCGCCAAACCTACTTGCAGCGCCAAACCGCACAAAAATCCAAACACGCCAAACATAAAGGCCGCAATGGCAAGGTTAGACCTTGGTACGTTGAGCACATGCTCCAAACCGTGTACAGGAAACGGTGTAAAGGTGTCAAGTACGTTTAAATTCTTTTCCTTGATTTTCTTACATCCTGCTAAGAATACATCGTCATCGTCGAATACGCCAACAACGCAAGGAGTTCTTTTAATAAGATTGGATGACATTTGAGCTTTTACTTTATTAATGGTCGTGATTTCCTGAAAGTGCTTCTTCTATGGTAGGACGTTTCCATTTGTCGGCTGAGTAACCGTAATCATCATTGAAGATTACATCAGAAGGAATGGTTTTCCCATTCAGGGCGTCTCTGTCTTTACCGCGCTGGGTAATTTTATAAGTAGATTTCACCTCAGCCACCGCAATCATGGGCAGGTATTTGGCAAAAAGGAAGAACAAGGTGAAGAACAATCCAAATGAACCAATCAAAATGGCCAACTCAACCCAGGTAGGTGTGTACATAGACCAGCTTGATACAAGGAAGTCGCGGTGCAGCGAGGTAACAATAATTACAAATCGCTCAAACCACATACCGATGTTCACAAAAATGGAGATGATAAACATGAATGTGGGGCTTGTGCGGGCTTTCTTAAACCAATATACCTGTGGCGAAAACACGTTGCACGACATCATGATCCAGTAGGCCCATGCATAGGGTCCGAAGGCCCTGTTGGCAAAGGTGAAAAATTCATATTCATAACCTGAATAGGCTGCCATGAAAAACTCTGTCATGTAGGCAATACCCACCATAGTACCGGTTACCATGATAACCTTGGCCATTTGCTCCAAGTGGTTAATGGTAATGTACGATTCAAGTTTCATTACTTTTCTTACCACTATAAGCAGCGTGTGCACCATACCAAAACCTGAGAAGATGGCACCTGCAACGAAATATGGTGGGAATATGGTAGTGTGCCAACCCGGTATTACCGAAGTGGCAAAGTCAAAAGATACAATTGTGTGTACTGAAAGTACAAGTGGAGTAGCCATACCGGCCAGGATGAGAGAAACCAATTCAAAGCGGTTCCATTGTTTCAATGAGCCTGTCCAGCCCAATGAGAAGAAACCGTAAATGAATTTTGGTATTTTTTTGGTGGCGCGGTCGCGAACCAGCGCAAAGTCGGGCACCAAACCGCAAAACCAAAATACAAGCGAAACAGTAAGATAGGTAGAGATAGCGAACACGTCCCAAGCCAGCGGCGAGTTGAAGTTAGGCCAAAGCGAACCTAAATCGTTGGGAAGTGGTGGAATCCAGTAAGCCACCCAAGGACGACCCGCGTGAATGAGCGGAAACTGTCCGGCGCATATTACCGCAAAAATGGTCATGGCCTCAGCAGAGCGGTTGATAGAGGTCCTCCAGTGTTGGCGGAACAAAAGCAACACAGCTGAGATAAGGGTTCCGGCGTGACCGATACCCACCCAAAACACAAAGTTTGTAATGTCAAAGGCCCAGCCAACGGTTCTTTGCAAACCCCAGGCACCAATACCTTCGTAAAGCGTGACACCAACACCCACCACAAACAAGCCTAAAACCAGCACTGAAAGGGTGAATCCCATAAGCCAGCTCATACTCGGCTTACTTTCAATTGGACCAATTACATCGTCAGAGATTTGCTTGTAGGTTTTATTACCCAGAATCAGCGGTTCTCTAATAGGAGCTTCTACCATCTTAAGAATTTTAGCTTCTCTTCTAAATTATTGTTATGAATGTGCTTCTTCAGTTTGTGCCTCACCTGCATACACAGGCATTTCACTCTCCAATTTAATATTACGTACCTGCGTGGTATAATATACTGAGTTGTTGGTATTGAGCAACTCTACCAAGCGGTACGAAAGGTCGCCTTCAATTACCTTACTCACTTTAGCTTCGGGGTCATTGGTGTTACCAAATGTAATGGCATTGGCCGGGCAAGCCTGCTGACAAGCGGTTACCACATCACCATCTTTAATGGCTCTGTTTTCGCCTTTGGCCACCAATTTGGCTGCTTGAATACGCTGCATACAGAAACTACATTTCTCCATTACACCACGTGCGCGCACGGTCACATCGGGGTTCAATACCATTCTTCCCAAATCAGAGTTCATGGTAAAGTTGTAGTTGAAATTGTCGTTGTCGTAGTAAGCAAACCAGTTGAATCTTCTCACTTTGTACGGGCAGTTGTTGGCGCAGTAGCGCGTGCCCATACAGCGGTTGTATATCTGTTGGTTAATACCTTCTGAACTGTGGTTGATGGCGTTCACCGGACATACGTTTTCGCAAGGTGCATTGTCGCAGTGCTGACACATGAGCGGCTGAAACATTACCGATGGATTGTCGGTGTAAAGCAAAGGACGGTCTTCTTCCTTGCGGTCGGTGGTGGCGTAGTAGCGGTCTATGCGTATCCAGTGCATTTCTCTTCGGCGCATCACTTCTGACTTGCCTACTACAGGTATGTTGTTTTCTGACTGACAAGCTATCACACAAGCATTACAGCCGGTGCAAGTATTCAGGTTTACCGTCATACCCCAGTGAATGGCTTTGTAGAAATTCCTTTCTTCTTTCCAATCAGGGTAAATGTTTGCGCCTTTGTACTTGTTTGGTGCGTCGCTATAGTCTTTGTAAACTTTATCTACTTCGGCACCTTCGTGGCCATGTGCACCGTGCTCACCATGGGCTTCTGCTCCGTGATGTTTGTTGCTGCGGTAGGCTACCAAAGTACCCAAGCTTGTTTCCTTTACAATATCGTTCTTGCGCTGTGCGGTTGAAGGGCGGTCTTTTTTACCCAAACCGGTTGGCAATTGTATGTGGTGGTGGGTTTGGGTTTTGGCCAACTCGTATCCTGTTCCGGTTTTCTGAATCTCAGCACCGGCAAATGAATAGCTTCTTGTAGTGCCATTTACCACAAACGGGTAAAAATTGATACCCACACCATTGGCCACTCTACCTGCTTTGGCATCCATGGCACGACCGTAGCCAAGTGCCAATGAAATAGTGCCTGACAACTGACCCGGAATTTGCAACACAGGCACATTGTCTATGGTAAAGCCGTTGGCTGATACGCTGATCAAATCGCCGTCGCTCCAGCCATTTTCGGCTGCAAATACCGGCGAAACACAAGCGTAGTTGTCCCACGAAACTTTTGATATGCTATCGGGCAACTCAAGCAACCAAGGGTTGTTTGAGAAACGGCCATCCATAATACCTGTTTTTTGGTACAGGGTTACTTCGGTGCCGCTTGCCTTGTTTTTGTCTGCTATTAGTTTTGACGAAACAGAGGTTAAATCAACTCCTGAAGGAGTCATTCCTGTGTTGGCAGTCATTGCTGCATCGCCTTCTCCTGCCATTGCCATATCGGCAGCAGCGGTTCCGGCGGGTACTGCGGTTGCGGTCATTACAACTTCAGTATTTTCACGACCGTGCAATACATCGTGCACAGCGCCACGCATGTTATTCTCGCCACTTACCACTTCGCGGGCAGCACGCAATACGCCTACTCTCTCATGGGTGGTTACCTCAGCTGAATCAACCACTACGGCACCTGCAGTAGCTGCAGCGGCCATTTCGCCGTGACCGTTGGTTTCGGCAGTGTGTGCAGCGGCTTCTGATGCGCTACTGTGTTTTCTACCGGCTATATACAAACCATCGTGCAGGCTTTGCTTCCAAAATTTTTCGAAAGCCATACCCGAAATGGTCGAGCTCTGTGCCCAGGTTTCCTTTACAAAATCATAATAAGCTACAGGAGTTTTTCCCCATTTCAAAATGGATTCCTGCGCCTGACGTGTATCAAAAATGGCTTGAATGGTGGGTTGAGACAAGCTGTATTGGTCGGTTACCGGATTGAAATCGTTCCAGCTTTCGAGCCAATGGTTGTCAGGAGCCACATATTTGGTAAGTATGCTGGTTTCGTCCAATCGGTCAGACAATGAAACGGTGAGTTCCACTTTGGTCAAACCTTGTCCGAATTTAGCCGCTTCAGGATAGTTGTAAGCCGGATTTGCTCCGTAAACTATCAAGGCACTAATGCTACCGGCATTCATGTCAGCTACCAATTTCTGCATGGCTTCGTCGTTGCCATTGTACAGGTTTACCGTTTTTTGGGTATTGATGGTACTGCCGTAGCTGCCAATAAGCTTATTTATTTCAATGGCAAGAGCCTGTTGGTTTTCGTCGTTGGCACCGCAAAGCACAAGACCTTTTCCTTTGTTTTTCCAAAGTTCATCCGCAATGTGGTCAATTTTTTCCTTGGTTATGAAAGAGTTGAACTCACCCGGATTGGAAAGGCTGCTTTTGCCTGCTTTTGATGCAAGTGCGTTGTACAAGGCCACCATAGCAGCTCCCTGCTCTGATGGTTTGCAAGGCATGCGCAAATCGGCTTTGGCACCTGAAAGCGACAAATGGCTTTCAAATTGTACGTGGTAAGCCATTTCCTCATGCGCGGTTACGTCGCGTACGCTGCTGTACTGTTTGGTAAAGGCTACCGGAGTAAGCCAAGTGCCCAAAAAGTCGGCGTCGAATGACACGATGGTATTTGCCTTGTTGATGCAATAGCTTGGAATAATGGATTTGCCCAAGCTGTTGCGGTAGGCTTTTCTAATACCATAATAAGAAACCGCATCATATTGTACATGTGTTGTGGTAGGATGCGCTTCTTTGAATTTGGCAATTGCTCTGAGTGTTGATGGGCTGTTGATTCCTTCAGAAAGGATGGCTATTCTGCCACCTTTTGATGAGATGTTGCGCAGACCCATGTACACATCCTTATCCAGCTCATCCCAAGTGGTGGGTTTGCCGTCTTTCACAGGGCCGTGCAAACGACCTTCGTCATAAATAGACAGTACACTTGCCTGACCTGCAGCGGTGGTACCTCCCAGCGACAAAGGATCCATATCGTTTCCTTCGATTTTTATGGGACGACCTTCGCGGGTTTTTACCAACACGCCATAGCCACCGTCGGGGTAAAATGATGCGTAGTAGTTGGGTATGCCCGGATCAACTTCGCTGGGCTTTATTACGTAAGGAATTGCTTTTTTAACAGGCGTTTTGGTACAGGCTGCAAGCGTAGCAGCTGATATACCAAAGCCCATGAATTTTAAAAAGTCTCTCCTTGAAGATTTGAGATCAAATTCACCTTCATCAATTATATTTTTTCCGGGGGTTTCCGGCAAAAATTCTTTTTCAACCACTGAAGACGGGTTAGAAAGCTCTTCAAGACTTTTGAAATACCTTCTGTTATTATGCTCCATTGTTAATTGTTCTGATTAAATTATAGGAAAGACTAATAGTGACATCTTTGACATTCCAAACCACCCATGTCACTCACGGTATATTTCTTGTGATTTTTGATGAAGTCGCCAAGCTTCACTTCATCTTTTTTATCCGGATTTTTCTCCAGATATTTTGCATAATCATCTTCAAATACTTGATGAAAATGCTCTTGGTAATAGTTGTTGTCTATTACCACTTCTGTTTCGCGGTGGCAGTTGATACACCAACCCATTTCGAGCAACGAAACTTGCTCTACCACTTCCATTTCGCGCACATTGCCGTGGCAGTTTTCGCAATCGAGGTTGCCGGCTACTACGTGTTGTTTGTGGCTGAAGTAAACGTGGTCGGGCAGGTTGTGGATTCTCACCCACTCTACCGGTTTGGTTTCGCCGGTATAGTTGCCTGTGGTGGCATCGTATCCTATGGCCGCGTATATTTTCGAAATTTCTTCTGTTCCGTATTTGGGGCCGCTTTGCACCACCGTGTGGCAGTTCATACAGATGTTTGAAGAAGGTATGTTGGCATTTTTCGATTTCTCAACACCGGTGTGGCAGTATTGACAATCGATGCCGTACTGACCTGCGTGCAGTTTGTGCGAGAACTTGATGGGTTGGTCGGGGGCATAACCCTGTTGCAAGCCCAAGTCTTGTGCGCGGTTGTACAAATCGATTACCAGGAATATTGACAAAATACCGCCTACAGTTAATACCAAAAGAGTGGGGTTCATTTGGTTAACTACGAAATCCTTCAACTCATCAATCAACACTTTGATTGGACCCGGCTTTTCAGCATCGGGCAAACCTTCTTGCGCGGCAATGATTTTTGAGATTCGTGCGCGGATGGTGAGTACCAAACCTAAAACGAGTACCAGTATGAGAAGTATAACACTGAGAATCATAATATTCTCATCGTAGGTTACACCTCCTTCTCCCTGTGTATCGGCAGTAGTTTGGTCTTGCACCGGTGCGGGCGGAGCCCAGTTGTCAATATAAGCCAAAATGTCATCAATTTCGGCATCTGAAACGGCCTGTGCGGCCATTAAACCACTCTTTGGCTCCCACTCAGCAAGCAGCTGTGTGATGTACGGGTCGCCAGTGGCCTTTGCTTTACCCGGATTCTTAATCCAGGTGTGTAGCAGTTCTTTGTCCTCCCATCTGGAAGAAACTCCAACAAGGTTAGGGCCTGTCATAGGACGACCCAAGATGTGGCATGCACCACAGTTGGCCTTGAAAAGCTTCTCCCCATTGGCAGCGTCGGCTGCCTTTACCGGGTGGCCAAGAAGTAAAATGATTGCTATTAATAGCGAGCTTGAAACGCTCAAAAGCCTATTCATGAACATCTGTCTTTATAACTTTAAATGCTGAACCATGTCCAAAATCCTGCGCAAATGTAGTTGTTAATTTTAGTAAAAGAAGAAATGGTTCCTTTTCTTGTCAAGAAAATTGAAAACGCAGTTTAATGGCTGTAGAAGCCATTTGTAAGGACATGTTTTACAGTATATTAAGCCTTATAAACAGAGGCGAATAAGCAGCGAAATTTGTCGTTTATCAAAATATTATCCACCATTTTCCACGCATTTTATGGCGATTTTTCAAATTTTAAGAGTGCGCAAGGCAACCTCTGCCCCACCCATTTTTTAAAACTCGGCTATCAATCCAAGAGTGTAGAGCGTGCGCCCGGTATCGCTGTTTATCTGCTTCAACAGATAGTGCCCCGGATTGGCCGGATCAACTATCGGATTCCAGTTGCTGTCTCTTGAAGTGGTGAGGTATGGCATGAGCTGTATGTTGGATCCGTAGGCATTTTGCAAATCGAAAAACATGTTGAGGTTCCACTTGCCAAACCACCAGTTTTTGTCAACCCTTATGTCCATTTGATGAAACGAAGGCAGGCGCTTGGCATTGAGTTGGTTGTAGTCAAACACGCCTTTGTTGGTCACATTCCAGTTGTCTATAACCGATGATTTTGACACATTGTATGGCGTGTAGGGTGTGCCATTGCTGTAGCGCCATTTGATGCCCAACTGCCAGTTGCGCTTAAAGGTTTTGCCCACATTCAGGGTAATGAAGTGCAAACTCTCCCACGACGAAGGTCTGAAAACGCCTTTCTTGTCTTTGAACTCGCATTTGTTGTAGGAGTAAGCCAACATCCACCAATAGTTGCGCTTGAGTTTCTGCTGTATAAACAACTCGGCTCCGTAGCTGCGGCCTGTGCTGTTGGCTACCGATGGTTGGTTGCCCACCACTACATAATCGGCCATGGCATTGGCAAACGAGATGGAATCGCGAAGCAAAAAGGGGTATTGGCTGTATCCTTTATAATATAGGTCAACCGAGGCCCGATAGGTTTTCTTGTTGCGGTATTCAAAACCCACCGAAGCCTGTTTGGCTTTCATATAATCCGATAGCCCTTGGTCAACATTGGCGGCATTGTAGGCCAAAATTATTTGTGGTGGCATTTGGTAGTAGATACCCGCGGTTGACTTCAAACTTAAAAACTCGGTGAGTGCATAGTTGGCCGACAGGCGGGGTGAAATTTGCCCCAGCGGATTGCGCATGCTTTTGGCCACATTGCTCCCATCGCTGCGCAAACCTGCGGTAATGCCCAGTTTGCTGTCCATTAAGCGCTTGCTCACCAAGGCAAAGGCTCCGTATTGGTTGTATTGCATTTGGTTGCTGAAGTCAACATGTTCTACTCCTGCGCCGCCCACATCGTAGCCCGCCACATTAATTTTTGATTGGTTGTGCACATAGGTAATACCATATTTAAACTCGGTATTGCCTTGGTAAATGTTGTGCTCAAAGCGGATGTGGTTTTCCGCCTCAGCTGAACGGTATTTGAGCAGGCGGTCGGCTTCCTGGTAGCTGTTGTTTCTGAATTTATCGGCCCTGTTGTCAAAGCCATTGCGGCTTACCACCAAGGTGTAGAACGAGTTTTTGAGGTAGTGCTTGTAGTTGGCACCCACGGCGTATTGGTTTTGTGTGCCTTCGGGAATGTAGCCTACATTATATAATAGTGCATCGCTTTCGGGAGCGGTGGTGTTGAGTTTAAACACATCAAAACCCGCCAGCCCGGTTATTATCAACTCGTTTTTATCGTCAAAACGCCATTTGTTTCTGAACTGAAAATCTTTGTATTTAGGCAGTACGGGCACATTGAGCGCTTTGAGCAAGTATTGAGAAAAGGAAGTACGCGCCGACATAATGAAATTTGACTTTTTTGAAAGCGGTCCTTCTATGGTGCAACCCAAATCGCTGTATCCCAAGGTAATGCGCGATCCAATTCTATCGCTTCGGCCATCGCGTTGGCGCAAATCCATCAAAGAGCTGAGCCCCGAAAGGTAATTGGCCGGAAAGGCGCCCGAATACAGTTCCATGTCTTGGATAAAGTCAAGGTTCACCAATCCGTTGGGTCCGCCGCTTGCCCCTTGCACGCTAAAGTGGTTGATGGCCGGTATTTTAATCCCATCGAGGTAGTAGGCATTTTCGTTGGGTGCCCCTCCCCTTACTACTATATTATATCCGAACGATGATTTTGGCAAAACCCCTGGATAGCTCTGTATGGCTTTTGAAATATCGAGCGTGGCGCCGGGCATGCGTTGCAGCTCGGCCCAGCCAATCTTTTGCACCGAAAGCGGCGTAACCACCGTATGTGTGCGGGCTTCGTCGCTTACCACCACCTCGCCCAGCGAAAAAGTGCTTGGTATCAGGCCAATTTCAATGTAAACCGGTTTTACACTCGATGTGCGTATTTCGTACTCAATACTGGTTTCAAAGCCGGTAAAACGCACTTCAAGGTTGTACAGGCCGGGTGCAATTCCATCAACCACAAAATAACCCAGCGAATCGGTGGTGGCTCCTTTGCCGGTTCCCTGTACCGAAACGGAAGCTTTCTCGAGCGGCTCCTTGTTGAGTGCGTTGAACACCAAGCCTGTAATACGGCTTTGCTGAGCAGAAACCAAACCTGGCCAAATAATAGCAGCCCACAAGCCGAGCCATAATCCACGTGTCTTCAAAATATCGTTTGTTCGTAATGGGCAGCAAAAATATTTGGTGAGGCAGCTGTGCTTAAATGATTTGCGTCAGCTTTTCAGCAAAGTGTGGTTTACCATATTTCAATCATTGCCTAATTTTGGCAGCAACGCGAAACAAAGCCCTTTTATGAATAAATTATTTACCCTCTTTTTTGTACTCTTGGCCGGCAACAGCCTTTTGGCGCAAGTGGCCAAGGAGCAAGTGCTTATGATGCACGTGAATGAAGAAAGCAATGGTTTAAGCCTCAACTGGGAACATACCGATGGTTTTACAGGAAGTTACCTGGTATATAAAAGGATGCTGGGCGATGCGAGCTGGACACAGCAAACCACCATTTATGCACCCGAAACCACCTACCTTGACAACAACGCACAAACCGGCTTGGGCTATGAGTATTTGGTGGTAAAATCAAGCGGCGGACAAACCGTGGCGCTTGGCTATTTGTACGCCGGCATTAAAAAAGAAGAAATTGCCAGCAAAGGCGGTCTTATATTGGTTATCGACAGTTTTTTCATGACTTCGGTAGCCGACGAAATAGCCCGGCTGGAGTCTGACCTGAATGCCGAAGGTTGGTATGTACAAAAAATATATGCCGGACGCAGCGAAACGGTGCCCGTAGTGAAAGACCGCATAGTGGCCGCATCAAAAGAAATGAAAAACCCCGCTGAAGCCCTGTTGCTGTTGGGGCATATTCCCGTGCCCTACTCAGGTGGATTTTCAGGAGGCAATATACCGCCACCCGATGGACACGTAGAAGGCTCGGGCGACCACACCGGTGCCTGGCCCGCCGACGTATTTTACGGAGATTTGGATGGTACTTGGACAGACAATTCTGTTAACTATACCACATCAAAACTGGAGCGCAACAACAACCGCCCGGGCGACGGTAAGTACGACCAAACCAAATTGCCATCGCCGGTAGAACTGCAAGTGGGAAGGGTAGATTTTTATGCCATGCCCGCCTTTGGCAGAACCGAAGAAGCGCTGATGATTGATTACCTGGACCGAAACCATGCCTTTAGAACGGGACAATGGAAAGCACGAAACAGGGCTTTGATTGACAACAATTTTACCTCGCTCAACATCGCTTCTACCGGCTACCACAATTTCTCCACCATGTTTGCCACCGATAGCATCAGCGATACATCAGACTACATGACCTCACAACGGAGGGGCAGCTATTTGTGGAGCTATGGTTGTGGTGCGGGTTCTTTTACCACCTGTGCCGGGCTGAACAATGGAACCGCCCGCACCAGCGATTTTGCTGCTAAACCCATGCACAATGTATTTACCATGGTAGCCGGCAGTTTCTTTGGCGATTGGGATTACCAAGACAACTTTTTGCGAGCACCACTTTGCAATTCATCGCTCACGAGTTGCTGGGGAGGCATACCAAAATGGTATGTGCACCACATGTCGTTGGGGCTCAATATTGGATTTGGCACACGGCTCACGGCCAACAACACCTCTGACTATTTCAATGGCAATTTCAACTATTCGCACAACAGCATACATATTGCTCTTATGGGCGACCCCACCTTATGTATGTACTACTGCGAAGCGCCAAGCGACCTGAGCGCCCAAAGCAACAATGGCAATGTGGAACTGAGCTGGACCGCAGCCAAAAATGTGGATGGCTACAATATTTACCGTGTTGACTCATTGAACAACTACACAAAAGTGAATGAGACCATCATAACCACCACCTCATATATTGACAAAAGCAACTGGTTTTCAGGCGAATATGTGTATGCCGTGCGTGCGGTAAAACTCATAGAAACCGCTTCAGGAAGTTATTACTGCATTAGTGGTGGATCGGCCGATGGCGTGGGTGGCACCCTAAACGAAACCGGCAGTTCGCATGTGCAAATAGAACATATCAATGCGGTGGAGCAGGTTGAAAAACCCCGCTTGAACTTGTATCCGAATCCTGCTCATGATGTATTGCAGGTGCAGGTAGAAACACGATCAGCCATTAAACAAATTGAAGTGCTTGACCTTAGCGGTAAAGTGTTGACAATGGAATCAAATATTGCTGCAGCCGCCAACATGCAAATACCGGTAGCCAACCTGAAGAGCGGTTTGTATTACCTGAGGCTCACCACTGAAAACGGCTCACAAGTGATAGAGCGATTTGCGAAGATGTAAGCTACTTAGCTGCACATTGCACTGAATAACGACACCGAATAAAATCATCTAAAAGTGGCATTCGTCATCTTTGCACTGTAATCAAGGGCCTATTTTGCCCGCTCTTAAGAATAGAAACGCTTACATAAATGAACCGAGAAGAACTTATAAACGCCATTGTTGCCAAATACGAGGCCATTGGCGAAAACCCCGATACTTACCTTGAAGGCTTGTTGCATTCACAACTGATGAACTACTGGGACTACATACAAGTGGATACACTGCTCTCGCTGCAAAAGCCAAGAACACCCTTTGCCGATGAAGAAATTTTTATTATTTACCATCAGGTAACCGAGTTGGTACTGAAACTAATAATGCATGAAATAAAGCAAATAACCGGAAGTGCCCAGCCCACCGAAGCAGAAATAATAGAACGGGTAACGCGTGCCAACCGATATACTACCATGCTCATTACTTCATTTGCGGTAATGAAGGATGGGATGGATTATGATGATTACAATACGTTCAGGCTATCGCTGGCGCCGGCAAGTGGTTTTCAAAGTGCACAATTCAGGTATATTGAACTTAGGTGTACGCGCCTGGAAAACCTGGTAAATGCAACCGGCAAAGAAAGGCTTCCGGCAAACCCAAGTACCGAAGATTATTTTGAGCACATCTACTGGAAAGATGCCGGACTGAACCGCAAAACGGGAAAGAAAACACTTACACTTCGTCAATTTGAAGAAAAATACCTTGAAAGTTTTGTTGAACTGGCCAACGAAATGCGTGGCGAAACGCTGGAAGAAAAGGTGGCACGTATAGAAAACCCATCAGATGAGCTTTTGAAAAAATTGAAATATTTTGATAAGTTCTATAATATAGAGTGGCCCAAAACCCACCTGAACACCGCCAAACATTACTTAGACGCCAAGGGCGAAGAAAAAGCCGCTACAGGTGGTTCAGAGTGGAAAAAATACCTGCACCCTATGTACCAACAGCGCAAGTTCTTTCCTGAAATTTATACGGCAGAGGAACTGGAACACTGGGGAAAAGATTAATTCAACTCCCGACTTTCAAAATCGGCAGATGCTGAATCGAGTTCAGCAGGACTTTAATCAAAACACGTCATTGCGGACTTGATCCGCAATCTCTTGAATTGAAAAACAAAGCCACTTTCATTTCGGCAGATGCTGAATCAAGTTCAGCATGACTTTATTCAAACCACGTCATTGCGGACTTGATCCGCAATCTATTGAGTTGAAAAAAGGCAACTTTCAATTTCAATAGATGCTGAATCAAGTTCAGCATGACTTTGTGGTGGCATACCTAATTGCCGGTTGCAACCACCTGCAGGAGTTTGTCGAAAATGGTATTGTTTTCAAAAATGCCGGTGAAATGCTGCGCGCCAACTCCTGATGCAAAAACCGGAATATGTGCTGCCGTATGACCGCCGGTGGTAAACTTGATGTTGATGTGGTTGTAGTCGTCTTGTTCCTTACCAAAACCTTGCACCACCTGCGGCGAAAGTGCAAAGCCACCGGTTTCGTGATCGGCAAGTGCCACCACAAGGGTGTTGCCGTTTGCCGCGGCAAAATCGAGTGCTGCACCCACTACTTTGTCCAGCTCTTGCAATTCCGTTACTACATATTCGCCATCGTTGGCATGGCCGCCCCAATCTACTTGCGAGCCTTCAATCATCAAGAAAAACGGTGCTCCAAGACCATTCAAATGGTTTATTGCCTTGTTGGCGGCATGCAAAAGAAAATCGGGGTTGGCTTCCGTAACCCGCGGCATACCGTCGCTAGCCAGCAAATAACCAATCTTGTTTCCGCTCAACGGGGTTTCAATAGCGCTTGTATCTACCGCAAAACCATTGTCTCTCAATTGTTGCAAACCATCTGCCTTATCGGCGCGATGGTTGAAAAACTTGATGCCTCCGCCGGCAAAAAAATCGATTTCAGACGACCACAATTGCTCAGCAATTTTCTCCTGATCGTGACGACTTTTTACATGCGCATAAAAAGAAGCGGGTGTGGCATGCGTGATGCTCGAAGTGGCCACCACACCTGTATTGTAGCCTTTTTTTGAAAGGATTTCAGTAATGTTTTCTTTGGCCAATGAATCTTTTGTGACACCAATTGAGCCGTTGTAAGATTTTTCGCCAATGGCAAAAGCAGTAGCCCCTGCGCCTGAGTCGGTTATTTTATCGCTCGCCGAATTTGTTTTGCTAAGTCCCACGTATTCAAATCGTTCGTAGTTGGGCTTTTCATCGCCAAAGTACCACAAGCTCGATATTTGCGACAAACCTGTTCCATCGCCAATAATAAGGATGATGTTGGGCAAAGTTTTAGCAACGGTTTCTTCTTTGGTTTCTTCGGCGGGTTTTTCTGTGCTTTGTTTGCATGAAAATCCAAAAAATGCACTTAAAAGCACAAGACTGATGATGCGATACGACATATCTCTATTTACTTGTTCATTAAAGTTGGCAAAACTAAGTGGCGTATGTAAAGTTTATGTTTAGAAATGAATTCACGGGCAACTCTTTAACTACATCACTCTGTAGCCCAGCTATTTTCAAACAAAATTCTATTGGTTTTGAAATAGACCTTTGGTTCCGGAACCCAGCGAAAACTATAGTGATCGGTTGTTTCTGATGTGAAATTTTGTTTTGCATACCATAGCAATTCATCAGCCGCTTTGTCGTAGCGAAATTCAAGAACGATGCGCAGGGGTTTTTCATTTTTATCTGCATACATTCCTGCATTATATTTCATATCAAAATACAATGTATTAAATTTAAAATTACAATTGAAGTAAGGAAACCCTGCTTGTATAATAGATTCATTTATAACTATTGGTCCCCAGGCACCGGAGGCGGAACCCAGGCAATACCCTATAAATGGACTGGCATCGACATCGGAATAATATAGATTTTTTGAAGCGTAAAACACGGCATCTTCCAGTCCATCGTCGTTAATATCATAAAACCAATACCGCATCAACTGATGCCCGGGGTACGATTTGGTTACCCAATCGCGCAAACGACTGTGCTTGCTTGGCACTTCTACCAAGGTGTCGTTTATAAACTCCATAATATAGGTATTATTGGTAAACAAATTATCAGCTTGGTTGCCTACTTCATTGGGATCTTCATCCAAAATTTCGGCACTCCACACATTTAATACTATTTTACCTTCTATACCATCTTTTTCATTAGGAAAAGTAAAAAAATGGCCATCGCTGTAGCCGCCATCACCTACGCCATAGTCATCGCCAAAATATTTGAGTTTATGGTCTTTCCAAAGGATAAAACGATCACCACCGGGGGCTCCGCAGGTAAATGAAGAATAGCACATGGCAATGAACTGATAGTCATCGCCAAAACCTTGATTGCCAAAGTCTATCAAATCAGCTTCTTTGCCGCGCCACAAAAAGGGCAATCGATCCACAATTACATCATTTTCAGACGCATATACGGCTCTGTGGGTAGCTACAAATTGTTGGTTTTGCGCCCTGTTGTTGTTTATACAGCGCTGAACCATATCGAGATAGTCGCCGAAAATATAAGCGGTTGTATCCTTGTATTTTATCGCATGCCAATATTTTTCGCGTTTATCATTTCCTGAATAATGTGGAACTTCCTGCACCACCTCTACCCCGCTGTATTGCGGCAGCGTGCCCAATACCGTCGCCGTATCATTTGGTGCGGCGCGCAAGTTCACTCCCGAAGCATTTATTATAGCATCAGCAAAATCGGCATATTGGCCGGTCAAAATGGATTCATCAGAGAGCTTTATTTGGGAACGGCTGATGGAATTACCATCCCACTCGAAAAGTATAAAATCCTTTTCTCTATATCGCATGGCCCATATTTCCTTTCCGTTGCTGTTCCAAAGCACACCAAAATTATAATAATATTGAAGCTCATCAAGCGTTGGCAACTTAAAGCTTCGCGAGTATAGAAAATTTCCGTTTCTAAAAACCTTGAACTCCAGCATATCAGGTTCCGATTGCGCAAATAATACGGTATCGGTTTTAGCTATTTTGCTTGTAATCAAGCCATCAGCCAACACGCCACTCCACACATAAGCAGCTGTTTTGTTCAACCTGATTTGGTACCAAACCCCCGGTTTTCCGGCAATGGTGTCGCGCACCAACCGGACGTTATTATTTTTTCGCAGCGCAGTAGCTGTTTTCACTACGGCTATCACCTCTCCGTTTAGCGAAGGTTGGTCGCGCACGTTAGCTTCATCAATATAAACCCTGTTCGATTGTGCATAGCTGAGATGATGCTGCGCCTGCAATGGCTTACAAGCCATAAGGAACACCCAAAAAAGGGAACATGGTATGATTAAAATTTTCACTGCACACAAAAGTACAAAGACACTCTTTTATAAACTGTTAAGAGCGCCAACTCAATAAACCTGCCTGAGTTTTTCCAAAATCTTCTCTACTGCCGGACAAATCTCGGTATTCTTCAAAGCCAAATTGAGCTTTGTAATCATTTTGCGGTGGTTGGTATGCGGGTATTCGCGGCAGGCTTTTGGGCGGTGTTCATAAACCGCACAATAATTATCGTTACCTAAAAAAGGGCAAGGCGAACTCTTTAAAGCATAAATTCCATCGGTATCTAAAAAAAGGTATTGCTCTATAAAGTCGCCGGGTTTTAGTTTGAGATGAGAGGCCAAGCGCTCAATATCTTTGTCAAAAAACATGGGGCTCGTGGTTTTGCAGCAATTGGCGCAAGTGAGGCAGTCTATTTCATTGGCAAACACTTCGTCGTTCGCTTCAGCAAACTTTTGGTCCAAATCCTTGGGTTTGCGCTTTTTGAGTTGTTTTATGAATTTATCGTTGTCCAAATTGCTTCCTTTTTTCAATAAAATATGGCGTTAGCGGCCAATCATTCAAATTAATTTTCAGGCTCACATAATTATTCTCGTAGTATTCCCCTTTTTTTATTAGAAAAGCCAATGAGCTGTCATTTACCTTAAAATGCTCCATCAGGCTATATACCACTAAGCCATCTTTGCCACAATCCACATCAATTTCTTTAGCTTTTAATTTATGAGCCAAGGTATCATTCAATACATAAATACATTTTTTGTCAAGTACATCCCAAAGTTTCAAATTGTGTACAGAATCGCCGTCGATAACCAAATTATAAAATTGACTATTAGTGTATCCCATTGCACCGGGGCCTATTGTGCCACTGTTGCTCTCTATGGTTGCTGCGGCGCCATAAACTGTTGAGCCGATAAAAATATTATGATAGCTGTAGTCAACGTACCTTGGGCCATAATAAACTACTTCAGTTGGAATCCTATATTTTGGCAGCGTGGTGCCAAAATAAGCGGGCTGCCAATCATTACCAATTGCCCAATTGTCTTGAACCTTATTTGTGCCAAGAAACCGCTTTAAAGCCCAAAGGCAAAATGGCTCATAGTTGGGCTTATTCAATTGGTACCCATACAGTTCGGGCTCCCATTCCATGTCGAAGTTTTCACTAATGAACTTGAACTTCGCATATCCGGTAATGGATCGTGGATTCCAATTTTCATCAAAATAGAAAAGCTGTATTTGGCTTAAATCCTGTTTTCCGGAAGGTAACTGCCATCCTTCATCCTTTTCTTCAAAATCAGGGTTTACTTTCCATTTGGCACCGTAAATGGTATCACCCACTTGTTTTAGCCAATTGTATTGTGTATCAATCAAAAAGCTTCCTTCAAGTTTCTTAATTCCCCTATTCATAAAATCATCACCTACCCAAAAAGCATTTTCAACTTGGTCAAATGTATCAACAAATGCGTAGGTTTCAGGCCAAAGCTGCTGCCCGTTGATGTCCCAAAGTTGGTAGCCCTCGTTTGTTAAAATAAATTGTTGCGGTTTGCCCAATCCATGGGATAATGGCTTATCGATTCTATAATCCAATCTCCAATCGAATCAATAATCCCCCAAAGGCCTTCTTGGTTGTTGTACGGAATGTCCCAATAACCATAATACTCGAAAGTATCTATTGGGCAGTCCCTTACTGATGCCGTTTTTGAGATATAATCATATTGTTTGATTGCACAAAATGCCGGTTTTACCAACCATTTTGCGGGATTATTCTTATCGAGTAAACCCATAGCTTGTACATCAGAAGCTGCAAAATAGCTGTGTTCATCAAAGCTTTCGAAATACATAATATCTTGCCAATGAGAAATTTCAGTTCCGTCGAATAAATAAATGCAAGAACTTGAGTCGTTGCCATACCTAAACCAGCCCAATTCAGGCTTTAATTCAATTACCGGATATTGATGGTAGTTGACAATAAATTTCTTTTGGATTAGATCGTACAAGGCCTTTTCACCATTTTTCATTAAGTAGGCCATCTTATTATCCGCAATTATCACAGTATCAAATTCCGGGTAAAAAAGCAATGAGTTTTCAAGCGTATCGAATATTCCTTGTTTTATTGCACCATCCTGCTCTTGGCTGATAGTTTCAAACCTATTTTCAAGAGCAACTACTGAACCTGATTGAAAACGTAGCAAATTCCCTTTTATGCCAATGGCATCAACCCGGTTTGGACTTGTGAATATTTCATTGAAATGATAATTCAACATTTCCTCTTTATGAGAATCAAATACCACTATATCATGCTTGCGAAAAAGAAAAACATTATTACTTGTATGAAAATAAAGATCTTGCGCCCTAAGTGCTTTTAAATTTACATCTGAATAATAAAACCACTTCTTTCGCATTTTTACAAATAGATGACCATAATAAGTTTCAAAATCGTTGGCAGCAGCAATCAACTCATGTTTTTTGGTCTGACTTTCATAGCTAAAAAGGCGCTTTTCCGTTAGATAATACAGTTTATACTCCAACTGCTTTGACTTCTGTTCTTCTATTTCAAAAGCATCAAAATGCAACTTATCAACCTTTGAAACAAGCACTTCGTTGTTTATACCATCCACAAACCACAGTTTCCCTTCACTGTCAATTGCCTTATAAAGGTGTCGCATATATGAGCTGCCCACAAATCTTGAATCTATAATCTCCTTGAAACCTGGGTTTAAGGTCCATTGTAGTTCCTTATTGGCTGTATTTAGGTAAGCCCATTTATCACCACCAATAATCACTACGTTTGAATTATCATATTTAATCCGCTCATTTCTGTAATTCAAACTTTCTATTGAGTCGTGGGTAGTATAAAACAACTTCCCATTTCCGCTGTAAAAACCTTTGAGCGAATCCTTCACAAAAAAGAAATGATGATTATCCAAGACTTCCACTTGGTTGAAAGAATCATTTACTATTAACTCGCCTTTTTTGTCGGCTACAAATTGAAAGTTGTTTCGGTAGAGAATAAAATAATCGCGACCATGCATTACATCATCATATTTTTCAAAACACATTACCGTACCCAAGGTATCAAAATAGCAGTTTTGCCGTTTGTTTGTACGCCTACCCGTTAAAGTACCTCGTGGATCAGCCAATTGCGCGGGAATAATAATACCCTTTTGCACATGCAGCAGCCCCCACCACTCTCCTTCTTTAAAATAATACCAATTTCCAATTGCATCATAGCGCCCTGTAGAAACACTGTTGTTCATTGATTGAAGCGCGCTGTATTTACAAGGCACCAATAGCTTTCCGTTTTTACTGCTGACTATACCCTTGGCACCATTCTGATCTACAATAAAGTGGTTTCCATTTTTTTCGTAGAAAGTAAATTGCTCCTCGTACAATGTGTCGCCGCTAATAGAATCGAGCACGCCGTAGCTGCATGCTGCATAATCTTTGAAAAACTTGACTCCCACCTGCGCCTGAAGCACATAAGGCCACAAAATCAGTAGCAGCAATGCAAAAGCGTGAGGTGGTTTTATAAGCGAAGTTTCTCGTTTCATTTAATACGAATCCGTTGCAAAGAAACTGAATTGTGCTTGAATAATTGTGAGTCAATGTTGCGGCTCCTTCACCGTTCTCATTATTTACCAATCCTGGTAAATGGTACATCTGCCT
>WGNN01000128.1 GCA_016124515.1 bacterium | reverse complement strand
TTCGGAGCGTTAAGAAAAGAAAACAAGCCTTGAGTTTTTGGTACTTTTTGGTCAAGCAAAAAGTACAAGAAAGGAGCAAAGAGCACAACTTTCTAAAGTGATAACCAATCATTATTTATGCAACTAAAGCCCCATCCTGACATCTCCATCTCATTGATTGTAAACAAAGCCCTTTGGCAATAAGCGCCCAATGCAAATACCTTTGCGTTTTATACTAATGAATATATGCAATACGATGTAATTGTAGTAGGTGGAGGCATAGTGGGTTTGGCCACGGCTTACCAAACTTTGCTTAATGAAAAAGGCCTCAAACTGGCGCTTCTCGAAAAAGAAACCGCCCTGGCCCAACACCAAACCGGTCACAACAGCGGTGTTATTCACAGCGGATTGTACTACAAACCGGGCGGGCTCAAGGCAACCAATTGCATCAACGGCTACCACATGTTGCTCAGTTTTGCCGAGCGCGAAGGTGTGCCTTATGAAATATGTGGCAAAGTGGTGGTGGCCACCAACCAAAGCCAATTGCCCGCCTTGGAAAACCTGTACAACCGCGGTCTGCAAAATGGCCTTGACGGTATAAAAAAGCTCAGCGCCGAAGAAATAAAGGAATACGAGCCACATTGTGCCGGTATTTCTGGCTTGCACGTACCGCAAACAGGTATTGTTGACTATCCGGCTATGTGCCTCAAAATGGCAGAAAAAATAAAGGAAATGGGGGGTGAAATCTTTCTGGGCGAAAAAGTGCAGAAGGTGGACCACAAAACAGCCACCGTGCACGTACACACCCAAAATGCCACTTACTCGGGTTCGGTAATGGTAAACTGTGCGGGCTTGTACTCTGACAAAGTGGCGCGCATGACCACCGATACCGATACCAAAATAATTCCTTTCAGAGGCGAGTACTACGAGTTGGTGCCTGAAAAACACCATTTGGTTAAAAACCTCATTTATCCCGTGCCCGATCCCAATTTTCCGTTTTTGGGTGTGCACTTTACACGCATGATTCATGGTGGAGTAGAAGCGGGGCCCAATGCCGTATTGGCCTATGCCCGCGAAGGTTATACCAAATCAACCGTAAACCTGCCCGAACTTTTCGAAGCACTTACCTTCCCCGGATTTTTAAAAGTGGCGGGTAAATATTGGAAAACCGGCATGGGCGAGTTTTACCGAAGCTATTCCAAAGCGGCCTTTACCAAAGCATTGCAACAATTGATTCCTGAAATAACCGAAGCCGACCTGAAACCCGGTGGGGCAGGAGTGCGGGCACAAGCTTGCGACCGCGACGGTGGCTTGCTCGATGATTTTAAAATTGCTGAAGCAAGCAAGGTAATCAATGTAATAAACGCCCCATCGCCCGCGGCAACAAGTAGTTTGTCAATAGGAAAAACCATTTCAGAAATGATCAACCAAAAACTCAATTAAATGAAACTCTACACCATCAATACCGGATTTTTCAAGCTCGATGGCGGTGCCATGCACGGCGTGGTTCCCAAGTCGCTGTGGCAACGTTTCAATCCTGCCGATGAAAACAATATGTGCAACTGGGCCATGCGCTGCCTACTCATTGATACCGGCGACAAACGCATACTTATTGACAATGGGATGGGCAACAAACAAGATGACAAGTTTTTTGGCTTCTACTACCTGAATGGCAACGACAGTCTGGAAAAATCGCTCAACCAATTGGGTTATACTGCCGACGATATTACCGACAACTGGCTCACGCACTTGCATTTTGACCACTGCGGTGGCGGTATCAAGTGGAACAAAAACCACGATGGATTTGAGCCGGTGTTTAAAAATGCCAAATACCACACCCACGAAAAACAGTGGCAATGGGCCCTGCATCCAAACGCCCGCGAAAAGGCAAGTTTTTTAAAGGAAAACCTTTTGCCCATGAAAGAGTGCGGCCACCTGCACTTTTTGGAAAAAGGCAGCGACCTGTATCCGCAGTTTTCTTTTGAGTTGGTGTATGGTCATACTGAAGCCATGATGTTGCCCAAAATTCAGGTGGGCGACAAAACCCTGCTCTACATGGCCGATTTATGTCCATCAGTGGCTCATTTGCGCATAGCGTGGGTTATGGGCTACGATGTGCGTCCGCTCGACACCATGCACGAGCGCGAAAGAATTTTGAACGATGCTGCCGACAATGGCTACATCCTTTTCTTTGAACACGACGCGGTAAACGAATGCTGCACCGTGAAAAAGACCGAAAAAGGCGTGGTGGTTAACGAAATCTTCACGCTGCAAGAAGCCGGTTTGTCATGAGAACCACATGGCTCATTATCTTAGTGGCCTGCACCGCTTTGTCGGCCAAAGTGCAAACCATTTCACCGCCTGATATTCAATTCAAGCTCAACAAAAAATGGCATCTCGAAAACGAATTGGAGCAGCCCAAACTGCACTATTATGTGTATAAACGGCAGGCTATTACCGATGATGAAGGCTACGAAATCATCCCCAACTTTACCGTCATTACCGAAGAGATTGACAGCACACAGGATTTAATGGGCTATTCCATACTCAAAAGGCTGGCCATGGACTTTAATGTAGATCGCGTCATCTCGCAGGCAAGCGGAGAGTTGGAAATGAAACAAGCCATAGGCTATATCGGACATTTTACGCACAAAAAATTGGAGAAAACCGTCTATGTCGTTCACGCCATCAGGGGCAGTTACGGTTTGCAATTCATAGGCGAAATAACCACCTCTGTTAAAGATGATGTAGAGCGGGAGATGCTTAAAATAATGAAGAGCATTGAGCCTATTTGATACAACATGTGCAAAACCTGTGTTGCCAAACTTTGGCTAGGGAAAATAAGACTAATTTTGCGCCACTTTTACTCTAAAATATACTGGAAATGAGCGAAACTACACAAATGAGCGTTGCCGCACAGGTTGACGAAACCATGAACAAATGGCACGCCAAGCAAAAATGTGCCTTGGAGCTGATCAGCATTGTTGGTGAGCTTTGGTACGAAAAGTCTATCGAATTGGTGCTTTTCAGAGAAACACTTGTTGACAAAGGTGTTGGCGAAGTGCTTAACCAACACTTGGCAGCAAGAGAAGTAATAAAACAGGATTTGGTGGTTGACGAAACCCTGCAATTGGCAAGAGCCATCAAATATGCCAACCTGGCGCCTGCCAAAATTGACCTTGGCAAGTTGGGTTCTGAGTGGCTCAACGAGCGTAGCAACTATGCAAATGCCGACCAATTTGTGGGCGATAAGCTCGGCTCTTTTGTAGGTGCCGACCGAATAAACCTTGAACCCAAGGATGTGGTGCTTTACGGTTTCGGTCGTATTGGTCGTATTGCCGCTCGCTTGCTTATCAACCAAACCGGTGGCGGACAGCAATTGCGCTTGAAAGCCATTGTAGTGCGCAAAGCCGATCTTAAAAAACGTGCAGAATTGCTCAGAAACGACTCGGTGCACGGACCTTTCAAAGGAGTAATTCTTGAAAATTACGACAAGAACGAGTTGGTGGTAAACGGACAAACCATCAAAATAATTGAAGGCAGCGATCCTACCCAAATAGACTACACCGAGTACGGCATCAACAATGCCCTGCTTATTGACAATACCGGTGCATGGCGCGACCGCGAAGGTTTGGCCAAACACCTTGAATCAAAAGGAATTAGCAAAGTATTGCTCACCGCTCCCGGCAAAGGCGATCTGGCCAATATTGTATATGGCGTCAATGAGAATGTGCTCAGCGATGAAGAAAACATCATTTCGGCAGCCTCATGTACTACCAATGCCATTGTGCCTACCCTCAAGGTTATTAACGACAATTTCCATATTGCTACCGGCCATATTGAAACGGTGCACTCTTATACCAACGACCAAAACCTGCTCGACAACATCCACAAAAGCTCACGCCGTGGACGCAGTGCCGCACTCAACCTGGTGATTACTGAAACCGGTGCCGGAAAAGCAGCTGCCAAAGCATTGCCTGAGCTGGCAGGAAAACTGACCGGAAATGCGGTGCGCGTACCAACACCCAACGTTTCATTGGCCATACTCAAACTCAACCTTGAGAAAGAAGTAACCAAAGAATCGCTTAATGCGGTATTGAAAAACGCAAGTCTTCATGGCAACCTCGTAGAGCAGTTGTTGTTTTCTGAAAACGACGAACTCGTGTCGAGCGATGTGATTGGCAGTGTACACACCGGTGTTATTGACGGTCCATCGACCATAGTAGGCGCCGATGGCAAAAGCGTGGTGCTCTATGTGTGGTACGACAACGAATACGGCTACACTTGTCAGGTTATTCGCCTGTCGAAATACTTTGCCAAAGTAAGAAGGTTAACTTACTATTAGTCAGTAAGTTTAATCTTTATAAAATAATTGAAAGCGGTTCTTTTCAGGACCGCTTTTTTTATTATAGGCGGTTGAAAAAATAGATAGGCACCTTGCATTTGAATTTGTCGACACAGGTTCCAACTAAAACAATCTCAGCTGTGCTTTTTGCATTTTTAACAGGCCGATGTACACAATAATTTCACCGCCCACTTGTACATTTAAAGGGAAATCGCTTACATTAGGCAAATAAAATCAGCAACACCTAAATAGCCTTTTATGAGTTTTCCATGGTACCAATACTATCCCTCGGTTGTAAGCCACACTATAGATGTAAATGAATACAGCTCAGTGCTTGATGTGCTCAATAAATCGCTGGGTCGCTGGGGCAACAAAAAGGCTTATATAAACATGGACAAAGCATTGACTTACAATGAAGTTGATGAGTTGAGCAAACAGTTTGCCGCCTATTTGGTAAACGAATGTGGTGTGCAAAAAGGCGACAGGGTGGCCATACAAATGCCCAATTGCCTGCAATATCCGGTGGCCATGTTTGGCGCTTTGCGGGCGGGGGCTATCGTGGTCAATACCAATCCGCTCTACACCTCAGGCGAAATGAAACACCAATTTGTTGATTCAGGCGCCAAGGTGCTGGTTATTATAGAAAATTTCGCTTCAAACCTGGAGAAAATAATTAGTGAAACCGGCATTGAAAAAGTGATAGTAACCAAGCTGGGCGATTTGTTGGGTTTCAAAGGACACATTGTCAACTTTGTAGTGAAGTACATCAAAAAGATGGTTCCGGCCTATCATATAGAAGGAGCTGTCGATTTTAAAACCGCCCTGAAAGCAGGTGCCGATTTGCCCTACAAAGAACCTGAAGCAACGCATGACGACGTGGCATTTTTGCAATATACCGGCGGAACCACCGGAGTGAGCAAAGGCGCCATGCTTACTCATAAAAATATAATAGCCAACATGTTGCAGATTTACGAGTGGAAAAAGCCCTGCCTTGAAGAAGGTATGGAAACCGTAATGACTGCCCTGCCACTTTACCATATTTTCGCTCTCACGGTCAACTGTTTGGCTATGATGAAGTTTGGCGCAACCAATATATTGGTTACCAACCCGCGCGATATGAAGGCTTTTATCAGCGATATGCGCAAATATCCCTTTTCGGTGCTCACAGGTGTGAATACGCTTTTCAATGGCTTGTTGCATCAGGATGATTTCAGAAACCTTGATTTCAGCCAGTTGAAAGTAACAGTGGGCGGCGGTATGGCCGTGCAAGTGGCCGTGGCCGAAGAGTGGCAAAAAGTAACCGGTTGCACCTTGGTTGAAGGTTATGGCCTCACCGAGTCATCGCCCGTGCTTACTTGCAATCCCACCGATGGCACTTTGCAGTTGGGCACTATTGGCGTGCCTTTGCCTTCAACCGAAATAACTATTAGAGACGACAATGGCCAAGTGGTGCCCGATGGCGAACCGGGTGAGATTTGGGGACGTGGTCCGCAGGTAATGAAAGGCTATTGGCAGCGACCCGAAGAAACGGCAAAAACCATGGAAGGAGATTGGCTGAAAACCGGTGATGTAGGCCTGTTGTCGCCTACGGGTTTTTATAAAATTGTTGACCGCAAAAAAGAAATGGTTTGTGTTTCGGGCTTCAATGTGTATCCCAACGAGGTGGAAGACGCTATTGCCAAAAACCCAAAAGTGAAAGAAGTTGGGGTAATAGGTGTGCCCGACGAACGTTCAACCGAGGTGGTAAAGGCTTATGTAGTGAAAAAAGATAAAACCCTTACCGAAGAAGAAGTAATAGAACACAGCAAACAATTCCTTACCGGCTACAAAAGACCCAAACATGTGGAGTTTGTGGATGACCTGCCAAAGTCTAATGTGGGCAAGATTTTGCGTCGCGTACTAAAGGAAATGGACCAAAAGAACCATCCCGAAGATTGGAAAACAAAGTAGGAATGGATTTTTAGATAACTGAGTCAGCTCAAAAGCTGTTGGAGTTATCTAAATTTAGAAATGGTTTCTATTACAAACATTCTCTCACAAGTATGCATCAAACCCGGTATTGTTAGTTTTTTATCAAAATGTCATTAATCAATTTCCATTATAAAAAGCGGAGATAATAATTAATGCGACACCTTGTGAAAACAATACCAACTGATTTCCTAAACTGCTACAAGGCTAACTAAACGGTAGCTGCCGAACCCATCTGCTTTAAAAACCTCACATGGCTTCTAATGGCACCGGTAAGCGTTCGGTTGGCATGGTAGGGAAGTCCATATTCAACAGCCGTTTCAGCAACTATTTTGCTTATGGCAGGATAATGCACATGGCACACATCAGGAAACAAATGGTGCTCAACCTGAAAATTGAGTCCACCGGTCAGGAAGAATACAAATTTGCTTTTGATCGCAAAGTTTGAGGTGGTTTTCAATTGATGCACGGCCCAGTTGTCCTGTAGTTTACCTTCACCGTCGGGCATAGGAAAGTCAACCGATTCTACCAAATGGGCGAGCATAAAAATGATGCCAATGGTAAAACCTTCTATTAAGTGGCTTATGATAAAACCGGCCAATATCCAAGTGATGGAGTAGGGAAGCACAAGCAATGGAATAATGAGAAACAAGGTGTAGTAAGCCAATTTATAGGCAATGAGGCGAACAACATCGCGCCGCTCTATTTTCATAGTGGTTTCGCCAATTTGGCCTTGCGCTATTTTTACAAAGTCTTTTACAAAAACCCACGAAAGGGTGGCCAGCGAATAGAAAAATGGCGCGTAATAAACTTGGTACTTATGGTATTTTTTGTGTGCCTGATGCGGCGAGGTGCGTACAAAGGGAATGGCATCTACATCTTCGTCCTGACCCTGCACGTTGGTAAATGAGTGGTGTACTTTGTTGTGGCTGTAGTCCCATACAAAGTCGTTGGCGCCAAGCAGGTTAAATAAAGAACTGAAAAACTTGTTGGTTTTCTGATTGGTTGATATGGAACCATGAATGGCATCGTGACAAATATTGAGCGCCGAGAAGGCAGTAAACAAACCAATTAAACTCCATGAGAGCAATGAGAGCCACTTGCCTGGAAACAGGTACAAGGAGGCAACTGAGAGCGCTAATGCTCCTAAATAAAATGCGATTTTAAAATTCATCCGGCTGGTACCTTTGGATGTGCCAACTTGCTGTAAATGAGCTTTAACTTTCTGTCTGAGTTTAAGGTTAAACTCTCTGTTTTCTGAATGGTTGAATGTAATTTTCTTCAAATTGATTATACTTTTAGCAGGGAAAAAGCACACGTACCTAATGAAATTCAGTTAATACTTAATACCACCGCTTCTTGTCATGCAAGATGTAGATTATTCTCTTACGAAAAACTGATTAAACACAGCCCGGCCTTTTGTATCTTGGGGAAATTTAGCTATATGGTATTGTAATACGCTTGAAATCAGCGGATTAAATCTTTGTGGTATCGTGGGATATTTTTTTTGATTATTTTGTCTTTTTCTACAATTCTTTCAAATCAGCGGCTGAATCGAACATTTATTGTCTGTATGTACATGTAATTCAGTGCTCTCAAATCCACAAAATGACTTGGCGTTTCGCTGCTTTTTACCGCTTTCGCAAGAACCTTATTATGCTTTTAATAAACCTTCAAGACATCAAGGTATAAAATGCCAAGAAAGCGTATTTCTTGGTATAATGTGCAGGTAATTTAGCAGTGCTGGTCATCAATTCTTCACGAGTATTAGGCATCTATTGGCTTCTTTCGCAAAGCGGCAATATGAACTTGGAATAATGCGTATGGTCGGTTTCGGCTGCATGTTTTCCAACCTTAGGTGTAGCCCAAATACCGATGGCTACAGTCAGGCGTCAGGCAAAATACTAGCGCTTCCACTCAATTTTTTCCTTCATGTCTTTTCTAAAGCGTCCGGGTTCAGGTGCGTTCGGGTCCGCTATTCCCACATAGAACCAACCCAAATGTACTTGGTGCGGCATCAGGTTGAGCAAGTGGCGCATGGCCTCGCTGTTGGTGCCATTGCCGGAGCTCCAATAGCCACATATTCCCAAGGCATCCATTGATAAATAGAGGTTTTGAACCGCCATAGCGGTAGCAGCAATTTCTTCCCATTCGGGCAAGCGTTTGGCCTCGTCAAGCGAGGCTACTACGGCTATCAGGTGCGAGGTCTTTTCCTTAATCAAGTCAAAATTTTCCAGCTTTTTGTCGTTCACTGCATCGAGTGGGGTGTTTAGCAGGTAGTGCGATTTATGTTTTTCCACCAGGTTTTGCAAAGCACTTTCGGCAAATACCACAAAACGCCAGGGCTGTGTTAGCTTGTGTGTAGGCGCCCAATTGGCCATTTCAAGCCATTGGTTTATGGTTTCGTCACTCACCTTCTCTCCGCTGAATTGCTTTGGATAGGTCGATTTTCGGTTCTTGATTAAGGTCGATATTTCTTTAAAATCCATTGTGTTGCTGTTTAAATTGTTAAATGACCGGAGCAATGATTAAACTGCCACTACAGCTGTTTTGTTTGCTTCCGGTGGCTGTTTTTAGTATGTTGTCCATTTCATATAGTCGCAGGTAACCCATCAGGGCAAAAATAGCCGCTTCTTTGTAGTTGATGATGTCATCTTGTGGCAAAACCACTTCGCCTGTTGTTTTTGCTGAAAGCCTTTCAATAAAGTAGCTGTTGAAGGCACCACCGCCGGTTACCAATATTTTTTCGCCTTTCAAATGGCGGCTAATTTCATGGGCAAAATGCTCGGTAAGGCTTCGCAAAACATCAACCGCTTCCAGCGAAAAACCATCAATGAGGCTGGTGTATTCCTTTATCAACGCTTCTTTATCAAGCGATTTGGGGCCTTCTTTTTGGTAATACGAAAGCTGATTGAGTTGTTCAAGTAATTCGATATGCAAATTGCCCTGAGCAGCCAGTCGGCCACCATTGTCATATTCAAAACCCAGTTTGCGGGCGTATAGGTTGAGCAATAGGTTAAACGGGCACACATCATAGGCCCTTCTTTTGCTGCCTTGTTTAAAACTCACATTGGCTATGCCTCCCAGGTTCAGGCAGCTTTGGTAGTTGCCAAATAGATATTCATCACCAATTGGCACCAATGGTGCACCTTGTCCGCCCAGTGCCACGTCAAGTGTCCTAAAATCATACACGGTATTGATGCCGGTTTGTGCAGCTACCACATTGCCATCGCCAATTTGGGTGGTAAATTCACTTTCGGGTTCATGAAAAACCGTGTGACCATGTGAGGCAATCAGCTCGGGTTTTTGACCGGTTTCTGCAATAAATACGTTGCAGGCTTCGGCCAGAAAGAGTCCATAGTCGCGGTGCAGTTGCATAAGTTCCTTGGCTGATATGTTTACTGCCTGCTCCAACTTCTGCTTCCATTCGCTGGTATAGGCTACGGTTTTACCCGCCAGCAAGCGCCAGCTAATGGTTTGGTTGTGTGCAGGAAATCCTTTAAAATCTACCAGCGCCAGGTCGAGCCCATCGAGCGAGGTGCCCGACATCAATCCCAATACTTTCATATTACTTCGTTTATTGTCTTGGCAATTCCTATTTCGTCAACTCCATATAGCTTATACAATTCGCTTGGACTTCCGTGCGGTACAAACTCGTCGGGAAATCCCAATAGGCGGGTTTTCAGTTGGTAGCCGTGGCGGGCTAAAAATTCAAGTACGGCACTGCCCATGCCACCGGTTACCACACCGTCTTCTACTGTTATGATGGCTTCATGGTTCGTGGCTAGGTGGTGCAACAAGTCTTCATCAAGTGGTTTCACAAAGCGCATATTTACCAAGGTAATATTTCTGCCGCTAAGGGCAATGGCTTTTTCGGCGGCGGCCACCCGATTGCCAAGAGCCACTACAGCCACGTTTTCCCCTTCGTGCAAAACCTGACCTTTGCCCAGGGCTATTGGTTCAAAAGGCGTTTGCCATTCCACCAATTCGCCACTGCCGCGCGGGTACCTGATGGCAAAGGGTTGTTTGCTTTGCATGGCCGTAAACATCAGGTTTCTTAGTTCGCGCTCGTTGGCGGCAGCACTTACTACCAGGTTTGGAATTATTCTCAGGTAAGCAATATCAAACAAACCGTGGTGGGTTGGGCCGTCTTGACCTACAATACCGGCGCGGTCAATACAAAAAACCACCGGCAGGTTTTGCAGACATACATCGTGGATTACCTGATCGTAAGCCCGTTGCAAAAAGGTAGAATATATGATACAAAAAGGTACCATTTGTTCGGTGGCAAGTCCTGCGGCAAAAGTCACGGCGTGTTCTTCGGCTATGCCTACATCATAAGCCCGCTCAGGAAACTTTTCCATGAAATAATTGACCGATGAACCGCTGGGCATGGCGGGGGTAATGGCTACAATTTGGCTGTTGTTTTCCGCAAGTTCCACAAGGCTTCGGCCAAAAACTTCCTGGTATTTCAGGGGTTCATTGCCCGATTTTTTGGGCTTGATAATTTTTCCGGTCAGCTTGTCAAACTTACCCGGTGAGTGCCAGGTCACCTGATTTTCTTCCGCAGGCAAATAGCCTTTTCCCTTCACGGTTTTTATATGTAAAATTCTGGGGCCTTTTTCTGCTTTAAGCTCCTGCAAGGTGTTTATGAGGGTGGGCAAATCGTGTCCGTCAATGGGGCCGTGGTAGTGCAGGTTAAGAGCTTCAAAAAAATCTTTTGGCGATAGGTTGGTGGCTTTTATTCCTTTTTCCTTAAAGTATGAGGCTGTTTTTGGCCTTTTGGTGCGTCCATCAGCTATGCCACGCGTTAGGTTTCTTGCTTGCGCCTGCTGTCCCGCATCAAGGTTTTGGCTCAGCGCACCTACGGCATGGTCAATTGATATTGAATTGTCGTTAAGGACAATCAACAGGTTGGCATTTGATACACCGGCATTGTTGAGCCCCTCAAATGCCAAACCGCCGGTTAGCGCGCCATCGCCCACTACGGCAATGTGTTGGGTCAGGTGTTGACCTTTTAGTTGGCTGCCAATTGCCATTCCCAGCGCGGCGCTTATGGCGGTGCTTGCGTGACCTGTGCCAAAAGTGTCGTATTCGCTTTCGCTGCGTTTTGGAAAACCACTGATGCCATTGAGCGTACGCATGGTGGCTAAATCCTTGGCGCGACCGGTGAGAATTTTATGTACATACGCTTGGTGTCCCACATCCCAAACCACCCTGTCGTGTGGCGTGTCAAAAACATAATGCAAAGCCACACTCAACTCCACCACGCCCAAACCGGCAGCAAAATGCCCGCCCGTTTTTGAAATGGTTTCTATATAAAAGTCTCTGATTTGGGCACAAAGGGCTATAAGCTCCTTCGTTTGCAAGGATTTTAAATCAGATGGACTCTTGATGTTTTCTAGCAAAGTGGCTATTGTTTTGAGGCACCAAAGCTACTACAAGGGGCAATATTTGATTTTTGTTGCAAATTCTTTATTCACTTTGCAGTCAATGAAGCTTACCAATTTATGTTCGCAAACCGAGCAGGTGCAAAAACTGCTGAATTTTATAGAATCGCTTGAATCGAAGCAAGACCAGTTTGTTTTTTCAACCAGCGGTTCTACCGGGCAGCCCAAACAAATTGTATTCAACCGAAACCAATTGGAAATAAGTGCGGGGCAAACCATTGATTTTTTCAGATTGAAAAGCAGCGACGTGCTGTTGTGTCCGTTTTCAATGGATTATGTGGCAGCCAAAATGATGGTGGTAAGGGCATTCGTTTTGGATGCGGAGCTCATTTTTACCGGACCTGTTGGCAATCCCATGCCATTGCTTGGCAACTTGCAGGCACAGTTTGCGGCCTTGGTGCCATTGCAAATGCAGCAAATTCTTGGCGAAGCAGAATCATTGGCTAAACTCAATGTTTGCCAAAATGTGATAGTGGGTGGCGCGCCCATTTCGCTTTTGCTGGAAAAACAAATAAGGGAACAAGTAAGCAGCGCCGTGTATCAAACTTATGGCATGACCGAAACGCTCACACACGTGGCGCTGCGGCGTATTAATGGTAAAAATGCTGACGCAACCTATTACAAAGCCCTGAAAGGTGTCTCATTAAAGCTTGCTGAAAACGGAACCTTGGCAATAAAATCGCCCCTGCAAGATGATTGGCTGCAAACCAACGACCTGGCTGAAATAGGAGCGGAGGGCTTCCGATGGTTGGGCAGGCTCGATCTCGTTATCAACAGTGGTGGCCATAAAATCAACATTGAGTATTTGGAAGATGTAATTAATTCAGAATGGAATGATAGTGAGTGTTTTATATGCGGCATTTCGTCGGATAAACTTGGTGAACAAACGGTCATGTTGCTCAAGAAACCGATGGTAATGGATACATTCAAAACCTGGGCAAAACAAAGCCTGCACCGCTACGAAATTCCAAAACTTTGGCTTGCAATTGACCAAATGCCTATGCTGCCCAATGGAAAAACCGACAGGCAAGCGCTGAAGAAAATAGCTGAAGCGGCAGCCGTGGATGGCAGGCTCCAAGTAGTTTAGTTGGTATTGTTCTTTTCAGCATGTCAAAATAGCCGCGCATGGCCTTGAGCATTTATTTTTGAGCAAAATTTTGTTTTGATAAAGAAAACCGTCTCAGACAATATCTGGTTTATCTTGCCATTTCTCATCTTCCAAACCTTGGCCATTTATACGGTTCCCTTTGAAGACAAAGTGGCTTTGTTTGAAAAGTTGAATGCCAACCACACCACCTTTCTCGATTATTTCTTCAAAATAATGAGCGGCTTTGTTGAATGGTACGGTTGGGTGCTTACCGCATTGATTGCCTTGTTTATCAGGGTGCGTTTTGGCATTTTCGCGGTTGTGGCCATGCTGTTGTCGGGTCTTGCTTCACAATTGCTCAAGCACCAGGTTTTTTTCTACGAGAAAAGGCCATCCTTCTACATTACTCCCGCCGATTTGCAGTTGGTAGAAGGCATAGACTTACATACCAACTTCAGTTTCCCATCCGGGCATACCACTGCGGCCTTCTCCATATTCTTTATACTCAGTTTGTTAATTAGTAAAAAGTTCAAACCTGTTTCGCTGCTCCTGTTTATCATGGCATTGTTGGTAGGCTATTCAAGGGTATATCTCAACCAACATTTTCCTATTGATGTGGTAGCCGGTGCAGCGCTCGGCACCTTGGTAACGCTGCTTGTGTATTGGTTGGCCGAATGGTTCTTCAACAGGAAGGCATACAACTGGGCAGAAAAGTCATTTTTAGCACTTTTCACCTCACTGGGTTAAAGCACCTACCTTTGCAGGCAATTTTGTAAAATATGAGCGGTTTTTTAGCCATAGTAGGGCGTCCAAATGTTGGTAAATCAACACTTTACAACCGATTGGTTGGTGCACGCGACGCCATTGTTGACGACCAAAGCGGCGTAACACGCGATCGTCATTACGGTCTTGCCGACTGGAATGGTCTGGAGTTTACAGTAATAGATACGGGCGGGTATGTAGAAAAGTCGGACGATGTTTTTGAAAAGGAAATAAAAAAGCAGGTACTTATTGCCCTGCAAGAAGCTGATGTCATCATCCTGATGTGCGATGTAAGAACCGGAATTACCGATCAGGACCAAACCTTTGTTGATGTACTTCGCGGGGTAAACAAACCCATCTTGGTGGCTGCCAACAAGGCGGATAACCACAATTTGTCCTTTCAGTCAGCCGAGTTCTACAATTTTGGTTTTCCCGAAGTTTTTCCCCTTTCTTCAGTAAGTGGTTCAGGCACAGGAGAGTTGCTTGACCGTGTGGTAGAGTTGCTCAACGAAAACGGCAAGAGCGCCACGGTAACCATTGATGAGTCGCTGCCTAAATTTTGTGTGATAGGTAAACCCAATGTGGGTAAATCCACTTTTATCAATGCGCTTTTGGGCGAAGACCGCAACATTGTGGCCGACATACCCGGCACCACACGCGATGCCAACCACACCTTGTACAACAAGTTTGGTAAAACATTTTATCTGATAGACACAGCCGGCATCAGAAAGAAAACCAACGTACACGAAGACATAGAGTTTTACTCTGTAATGCGGGCCATAAGGGCGCTGGAATACAGTGATATAGCCTATGTAATGGTGGATGTGAACGAAGGGCTGAGTTCGCAGGACCTCAATATCATCTCGCTGGCGCTAAACCGCAAAAAAGGCCTGGTGATACTGATAAATAAGTGGGACAAAATGGAGAAGGAAACCAACACCATGCGCGATTACGCCGAGTTGTTGCGGGCAAAAATGGCTCCTTTTACCGACGTGCCCATCATTTTTATATCGGCACTTGAGAAAACCCGCATACTACAGGCGCTTGACAAAGGCATAGAAGTTTACGAAAATATGAATAGGCGCATTGGTACCGCCGAGCTCAACGAATGGCTGGCAGAAACCATGAAAAAACACGAAGTTCCGAGCTATGGCGGCAGGCATATCAAGATCAAGTATATGACCCAATTGCCCACTAAAACGCCTGTTTTCGCATTTTTTTGCAACATGCCCAGTATGGTGAAAGACTCGTACCGACGCTATTTGGAAAACGAGTTGCGCAAGTCGTATAACTTTGAAGGAGTGCCTGTGAAGTTTGCCTTTAAAAAGAAATAAACTTGGATATTTATCAATTATTGCGGTTGTTTTAGGGTTTTTTATATTTTTGCCCCGTTCAATCAAATTTAATTTATTGGGTACCATGAAGAAGGTTTTTACACTTTTTGCCATAATTGGCATGTTCTTGTTTGTTTCATGCGGCAATAGCGCCCAACAACACGAGCAAGGAGACACAGACGCGGAAGGTATGGCCGACGACATGATTCAGGAAGCTGAATCTGCAGACGAGTCAGAAACTATGGAGCATGCACACGAGCACGCTACCATGGATTCAACCGAAGCCGGCGCAACCGATTCATCAAACGTTGAGATGGAAACTCCATCAGAAGGCGAAGGTGAAATGGAAGGCGAGGCCGAAGAAGCTCACGAAGAAATGTAGTCTCGAGCCGTTTTTCACGTTTGAAAAACTCAGAGGAGCCGAAAGGCTCCTTTTTTGTGGGAAATTCTCAGCAAATGTGGGCCAAATCAACTTTTAATTGCTCACAACTTCAATACTTTTGCGCCTTCAATTCAAATACTATTTGCTGTATGATTTTTACTGGAAATGAAGGTAAGAACCAAGAACTTGGCAAAATTGGCATCAAAAACGTCAAAAAAGCCTACTGGAATCTTACTCCCGCCGAATTAGTAGAACGAGCAATTTTGACCAACGAGGGACAATTGGCCGATAACGGTTCGTTGGCTGCCGATACCGGAAAATTTACCGGACGCTCTCCTAAAGACCGATTTATTGTAGAAGACGATTTGACCCGCGACAGCGTGTGGTGGGGCGATATCAACATCAAGTTCGATGCCGATAAATTTGATGCCCTGTACAATAAAGTTGTAGCCCACCTCGCCGATCAAGAAGTATATGTTCGCGATTCTTATGCTTGCGCCATGGACGAATACCGTCTTAAACTGCGCGTTATCACAGAGTCGGCCTACCAAAACATCTTTGCCAACAACTTGTTTTTGCGACCAACCGCCGAAGAAAAAGCAAGCTGGGATCCGGAATGGCACATAGTAGCTGCCCCAAGCTTTATGGCAAACCCCGAAGTTGATGGTACTCGTCAGGCAAATTTTGCTATCCTCAACTTTACCAAAAAAGTAATTCTTATTGGTGGAACCGGCTACACCGGCGAAATCAAAAAAGGCATTTTCTCTGTATTGAACTTCATTTTGCCCCACCAAAAGCAAGTGCTTTCTATGCACTGCTCGGCCAACCTGGGCAAAGACGGCGACACCGCTATTTTCTTTGGCTTGTCAGGTACAGGTAAAACCACTCTTTCAGCCGATCCAAACAGAAACCTGATTGGTGACGACGAACACGGTTGGATTGGAAACACCGTTTTCAACTTTGAAGGTGGCTGTTATGCCAAGGTTATTGACCTGACCGAAAAGAAGGAACCTGAAATTTTCAGAGCCATAAAATTTGGTGCATTGGTAGAAAATGTGCGTTTTGTGGATGGCACACGCACCGTTGACTACACCGATTGCTCGGTAACAGAAAACACCCGCGCTGCCTACCCAATAAACCATATTGAAAACGCAGTTGAGCCTTCAATCGGGCACAATCCAAAGAATATTTTCATGCTCACCGCCGATGCATTTGGTACTTTGCCTCCCATCTCAAAATTGACCAAAGGACAGGCTATGTTCCACTTCATTTCTGGCTATACAGCAAAAGTTGCGGGTACCGAAGAAGGAGTTACTGAACCACAACCAGCATTTTCAGCTTGTTTTGGCGCGCCATTCCTTCCACTGCATCCAACCAAATATGCCGACATGTTGGGCCAAAAAATGGATGAAACCAATGTGAATGTATGGTTGATTAACACAGGATGGACCGGCGGACCTTACGGTGTAGGCAAGCGTATGGATTTGCCATACACACGTGCCATGATCAATGCAGCACTCAGTGGCGATTTGGACAATGTGGATTATGAAACCGATCCGATTTTTGGTCTGCAAATGCCAAAAGAATGTCCGAATGTGCCTTCAAACTTGTTGAACCCAAGAAACACTTGGTCAGACAAAGAAGCCTACGACAGAAAAGCCAGCGATTTGGCAGCCAAGTTCAACAAGAACTTTGCAAAATACGCCGAAGCCGCAAGCGACGAAATAAAAGCTGCTGCTCCTAAAGTGGTTGTTGAAGGTTAATCCTTCAAACAATCAGCAAGAGCCGCAAATTGGTCAAGCATTTGGCATTCGCAGTTTTTTGCAGAGTGAGTTTACTTTGGTATACGACCGCAGCAAAAACCGGATCCACGAAATTTTTGGTCATTGACATGGTTTTGCATTTGTAGTAAGCAAGTGGATGCCATGTCTGCAATTAAATGGTCAAGAATTTAGCATTCGCAGTTTTTGGAGAGTGAGTTTACTTTGGTAAACGACCGAAGCAAAAACCGGATCCACGACATTTTTGGTCATTGACAAGGTTTTGCGCTTGTAGTTAGCAAGTGGATGCCATGTCTGCCAATAAATTGTCAAGCATTTGTTATTCGCAGTTTTTTGGAGAGTGAGTTT
>WGNN01000092.1 GCA_016124515.1 bacterium | reverse complement strand
GGTTGGTGCAAATTTGCAACGCTTGTCTTGGTCAAAATCCAACTCAACACCCACGTTGGCACCATACATTTCAGGAAATTTGCTGGTTACGTGTAAATCACTTGTTGGGTCAACCCATTGTGGGTCTTCTTCAAAGTTGTTTTGGTTCATGGTAGCACTATAAGCTTTCATAGCGCTCACACTTGAATAAACATTGCTGGCTACATAAGCTGCATTTCCACTTGCTATATAATAGTCGTTATAATCCCATTCTCTGAAAGAATTAATATACGGAGCATATATGGCGTAGTTGCTCCCTTCGTAATAGAATATGTTGTTACGAACATCAATATCGGTTACATAATACCAATAAGTTAGATAGCTACCTTTTCCATAGAGCGAATTATGCCAAAAGTCAACATAGCTCATATAATAGCCATCAAAAGCATAACTACTGTTAGTACCCGTGTACATGTTGTTGGCTATGATAGATCTGGTACCCTTGTAGTTGTAGTAGTTAATCATCTCGCAAATGTTGCCATAGTAAGAGTTAAAGTAGTTCCGTTGAACATCTATATTTGAAAGGTAAATCCAATAACAGGCATAGTTGTAGGTATAGCGTTGTTTTTCAACTCTGTTGTCTTGGAATACCAGATCAGATACATAGTAAAAATATGTACTGTAATAGTAAGACTGTAAGAAATCGTTACCAATGAACTGGTTTCCGGTTGACATTTGAGAAGTACTGCTGCCATAAACTACTACTCCATAATAACCTCCAAGAAACTGGTTGTTGAGGAACTGACAATAGTTGGCGTTATCACCGCTGGTATAATAGCTGTTTTGGTTTCCTGAAATCACCAATGGACCTGAGTAGGAACTGGTAGAACCCGTATTACCTTGTACAACGCAACCTTCTATTCTATTGTAGTTTGATTGGTTCATCATATGTACTGCATAACCGTAGCTACCACCGTCAGCTTCAATACGCATATTTTCAAAAGCTACATAATCCGCACCATTAAACTGAACGGTGTTTTGGTCGCTGTTGCTTGATGCATTGTATTGCAAGGTAACACTATCAATGTGGGCACTATGGAAAGTAACCGTATTGGTAGCCGATGCTCCCTGAAGTGTATTCAGCACGATGCGTTCTGTATATGTACCAGATTGAACATTAAATACAATAGGACCGGCCACACCACAATTCAGAGCTTTCACGGCATCACCAAAAGTTGCATAATCCGCCTTCGCACCTTTTCCTATGGTAAAGGTTCCCGCCAAGCCAGAACATACTTTATAATCCTTTCTGTCAACCAAGTCAGGATCACCACTTACCGATTTGCTGATTCGGATTGAAATAGTGAAATAACCTGAACGAGTAGGTTTCCATTTTTTGGTAAAATCAAATTGCACCACCTTTCCCGGAGCCAAAGATGAAATAGAAAGAGTGTCAGTTATCCAGGTTTTACCGCTGTCAACTGAGTATTGCACATAGACATCAGTACTAGTAATGGTTTGACTACCAGAGTTTCTGAATTGCGCGGTAATGGTATTTGTTTTCGGATTAACCGAAAGCGGGCTTACCAGTGCATAAACATCCAAGTCGTAAGGCGACAAGTAGAAGTCATTGCAACCTATATCTACTTTGCCACCATCAGCGCTGTTTGGACGCTTGTTGCCATCTATATCGGTTCTGACACCATCCACATTGACATGGTGACCCACGTTGTTGAGTCCAGGAGCATAAGTTCTTCCATCTGTTGCACTCACAAAACCCGGGTCTACTGTAACCGCATGTTGAAAATAGTTGGAATATGATGACTGTAACGATGAAAGTGAACTGTAAGCCGAACTGGCCATTACACCAAAATAGCTGTAGTTGGTAAACCAATAGTCATTGTAGTCCCAAGTGGCAGGAGCATCTCCTGAACTGCTGTAATAGCAATAGAAACCGTAGTAGAGTCCGTCGCCTAGGAAAATGTTGTTTTCAATTCTTGATCCGCCAGCGTATTGAAAAAGTGCTGAGTAGTTGCTCGCTCCTCCTTCAAACACGTTGTGGTAGAAGTTACAACGAGGTACGTAGTAAGAATACATACCGTAATACACACTCTTACGGATGATGTTGTTGTAAAACTTAGATGTATCTGAACTACTGCCATATTGGTTGTGGTAGTACATGTACAAACCATAGTAACAGCCCAAAATTTCGTTGTTACGCACGGTGAATGCATCAGAGTAATAGGCCATCAAACCATAGCCATTGTTTTGGCATGAATCTATGTAGTTGTTCTCAAAAGTAAACTCTCGGTTGTAATATAATTCACAACCATAGTAATAGTGTTGGGTGATGGTACAACCTTTGACCATATTGCCTTTTGATGCACTGCTACCAGAACCACTACCATAAAAGTAGAAACCGTAGTAGCCGCCAAGCACTCTGGTGTTGATGAACTTATTGTATTCAGAATAGTTTACATAGAAGTGGTAACTGGGGTAAGAACCGCCCGAACCTGTCATTCTACAATTTTTGAAGGTGTTGTAATCCGAACCACTTGTCAAGTACACGTTGTACGAGCTTGAAGTGGTGTAGAAAGTCATTCCTTCAAAGTTGATGTAATCAGCCCCCGTCATATACACTGTATATGAAGAAGAAGTGATGGTCACCTTCGTAGAGTCCATACTTTTGCTCATGAAAGTGATGGTGTTGGTTGAAGAAGCACCTGAAATTCCGCTTCCGAAAGACAGGGTTCCACTGTAGGTACCATCGTCGATGGTAAATGTTACCGGGCCACTTACACCGTTCGATGTAAGGTCCGATACTGCAGCGGTTACTGACGTGTAATCACCCGACTTTCCAATCGTGTAATTACCCGAAAGTGCCGCAGCTTGCGTACTGTAAACTCCCAGCATAAGGAACAGCATTGCAAGCACACATTTGGTAAAATTTGGTTTCATGCTTTATTTAAGTTTGGTTAATAAACGAGATATAGAAAAGGAGGAACGGCAATGCACGCACTTACGTCGCTACAATTGAATTGGGGTGTGAAGAATGAGAGAAAATTAATTCGAATTGCTGCTTTAATAGGTCAAAACGCAGCGCCACAGTCACCGTTCCAATATTTTTGATTCTATGCAAAATGATAGTACTACTATTTTTTTTAACAATATTACATTGAATTTGCAATTGTGCAACTATTTTTGTTGAAAATTTTATAGTACACACCTATCTACAGCTTCTGGCAAAACTGCACTGACATAACCCGTTGTACGTCTATCCCATCTGTTGCTTAACGCAACATACCCACCAGCTCTTTCAAGTAAGCAGCAATCTTCTCATATCCCTCGGTACAGGTTGGCAATCCAGCCATGTTTAGCTCCTGCGTTGAATATAAACTTTGGTTGATAATCGTATCAGCCAAGGCATTCGCATTTCTGAAATTTGGTGATAACTCTCCTATCAATTCTGACAGTTGCGATTGTATTTTACTTACCTGTTGTTTGAATGATTTTTTAATATCATTGTGACGCGAGTTGTCATGTAACAAACTCAAGGAGTAGAAGTAGTTGTCGCGCGCTATTTGTTGTAGTATTTTGAATTCCACCTCTGATTGAAGGCCCGGTATTTCTTCATTGAGTACGCCCACGAGCACATCAATGGTTTTCTCCAGTTTAAGTTTCGGATCGTCAATACCTGACGTAAATACAGCCAATCTAAATTCAAGCACCGCCCAATAGTTTGCCAAAAGGTAATAAGCCAAGTGCTCCTTACTCTCAAAGTAGCGATACACAGAGGCTTCGACCGACTTTATTTCGTTGGCTAACTTTTTGAGAGTAAAGCTATTGAAGCCAAACTCTTTAATTTGATCTGAGGCAGAGGATACTATCCTACGACCCAAATCGGTGCCTGCCGGGTCCTTTATATAAAAGCACTCCGGAATATTTATTCCAAACAATCTCGTTTACCTTAAAACCAAGACAAATAAAATCAATTAATCGGGTAAAGTGAACAATTAATCTAAAAAATTAGTGCACAAATGGAATTTAAGATAATAGTAATACTTCTATTATTTTTTAAGAATGTCGTGCCCCATGCGGTCTCTCTTGGTTTGTAAGTACTTCTCGTTGTGTTTGTTAGGCGCAATTTCAAGTGGTGTTCTACCCACTATCTCCAGCCCGTAGCCACCAAGTCCGGCGCGTTTTGATGGGTTGTTTGATATTAAATTTATTTTTCGCAAACCCAGGCTGTGCAATATCTGCGCTCCGATTCCGTAGTCGCGGTTGTCCATTTTAAAACCGAGCTTCAGGTTTGCATCCACCGTATCTAGTCCTTCTTGTTGCAGTTTGTATGCTTTTAGTTTGTTGAGCAAGCCTATCCCCCGCCCTTCCTGATTCATATACAAGATAACACCGCGTCCGGCTTTTTCTACCAATTGCATGGCGGCATGTAGTTGTGGTCCGCAATCGCAGCGGCACGAGCCAAATATATCGCCGGTTACACAGGATGAATGCACACGCACCAATACCTCGTCTTCCTCGGTCCAACTGCCCTTTACCAGCGCCAAATGTGTTTCATCTGTGGTTATTTGTTTAAAGGCTATCAACTTGAAATTGCCGAACTCGGTAGGCATATCCACTTCGTCTATTTGCCGCTCTATCAAGCTTTCGCGGGCCATGCGGTACCTGATCAAATCTTGAATGGATACCACTTTCAAATCAAATTTGGCGGCTATTTCAAAGAGTTGGGGCAGGCGGGCCATGGTGCCGTCGTCGTTCATAATTTCTACTATGGCACCGGCAGGTTCGTAATCGCACAGGCGGGCAATATCTATACAGGCTTCAGTGTGGCCTGCCCTGCGCAGTACGCCACCCTTTCTTGCTCTTAAGGGAAAAATGTGACCCGGACGGCCGAAATCAGAGGGCTTGGTGGCAGGATCTATCAAAGCCTGCACCGTCTTAGCCCGGTCGTGCGCCGATATTCCCGTGGTACAACCATGACCAATCAAGTCAATTGGCACGGTAAAAGGCGTTTCGTGCAAAGCCGTGTTCGACTCCACCATCAGGTTGAGTTCCAATTCATCGGCTCTTGACTCTATCACGGGAGCGCAAATAAGTCCGCGCCCTTCCTTGGCCATAAAGTTTATCACCTCGGGGGTTACGTGCCGTGCCGGAATTACAAAATCCCCTTCATTCTCACGGTCTTCGTCGTCCACTACAATAATTACTTTTCCCTGTTTTACGTCTTCCAGCGCTTCGTCTATGGTATTGAGTTTCATTCTATACTTTTTATTGCATCACTGAGTTGTCCTACAAAAACGTCCCAGCTGTAATTCTGTTCCACAAAAGTACGAGCATTGCGTCGCAAGTGCTCATAAAGCTGTGTGTTGCTGAGCAATTCTTCAACAGCGGCAGCAAAATCTTCGGCGGTATCGGCCAGCAAAATCTCTTCATTGGCCTTGGCACCAATGGCATTGTTGGTTTGGGTGGTAGTTATCACAGGAACGCCACAAGCCATGGCTTCCAAAATTTTGTTTTGCAAACCACTGCCGTGAAACAAAGGCGCCACAAAAACGTATGCCGCGTGGTAAGTTGCCACAATATCGTCCACCCATCCACTTATTTTTATTTGTGGCGATGCGAGTGCCTGCACAGTGGGTGAAGGATTGGCACCGGCTATTTCAATATGCCTCACCTTTCCTGCATTATTGAGCAGGGGGGCAATTTGGCCGGCAATGTACTCGGCTGCTTTCACATTGGGGTAATAACTCATGTTGCCCACAAACAACAAATGCACCTGAGGCTGTGGAGATGCTTTGAAATAAAAACCACTGACATCTACTCCGTTGGGTATTATTTTTATTTGCTCTGCATAAGGGTTGTTTATACAGTCGCGGTCTTGAGTAGATATGATAGTTCGCAAGTCAAATTCGTAAAAAATACGTGCTTCATAGCGCTTTAGCCGCTGTGCTTCTTTCCGGTAGATTATATTGAGGGGATAAGGCGAATCAGCCGCTTGCCGCTCCATGCCTTTCGAAAAGGCGTCCATATAATCTATAGTTTTGGTAATGTGGTAAATGTCTTTCACATACTCGGCCATGCGCACCAATTGGCAATATATGTGGTCGGGATTGTGCTTGAATATTAGTTTTTCCATTTTTCTTTTAATGCCCGTACTGGTAAAATAACCCACTTGAATGGATTTTCCCTTCAAAAACCACCACAATACACGCGGAAAAATAATGCTCCGCCTCAGCCTGAATACATGCACTTCGGTGCAATAGGGTTTCAATTTTTCCAGGTATTCATCGGGCACCGCCACATCGGTTAGCGAGCAAAGTATTATTTCATAGGTATTAGACAAATATTTGATCTGATGATAAATTCTGAGTTTATCACCTTTCTCAAGCGGGTAGGGAAACCGGGAAGTGAGTATCAATAATTTCATAGGCCGCTTTCCAGTTTATTAATTTCATTTATTAAAACACCCGCGGCTTTTGCTACACCATATTTCTTTTCTATTAGTTTTCTTGCATTTGCTGCAATGTATTGCAGTTTGTCAAAATCATGAGCCAATTGCAGTACCGCCTCAGCAAATTCATTTGCGGTATTGGCTTCAATAATTGAAGTGCCGTTGCTTGCTTCTATTCCTTCATAGCCAATTTCGGTTGCCAATACGGGCAAACCCATAGCCATGCTCTCCAGTACTTTTATACGCACGCCACTGCCCGAGCGCAAGGGCACTACAGACAATTGCAATTGCGCAAAAAAGGTTTGCGAATCAGCTACTTCAGCTTCTATGTGCAAATGCCCGGCGTTTTTGGCCAATAGGTCGGCAGGCATGTGGCGCCCGGCAATGTGGCATTTTATTCCGGCGTTTTTTGATTCAATTAAGGGCCACACCTCGCTCACAAACCAGCGAATACCTTCCTGATTGGGAATCCAATCCATAGAACCCAAAAAACCAATATGAAAATATGGGTCATTTGAGCTCAATTGCAGTGGTTGAGCAAGGTTGTCGATGCCAAATGGCAGGTCAATTACTTTTGATTTGATAGCCAAACCGCGGTAAAAATGCGCATCGACCGGTGTAATGGCGGCGATGATATCAAATTGACCGCTCGTTTCAAGTTCATATTTTTTCAACCGCCCCATTTGAATATTCAGGTAAGCTTTCTTCAGTGGGTTGGTGCTTTCGTCGCAGACCCGTTGCCAAATAAGATACTCTATATTGTGTGAACGCAGCACCGTAACCGCCTTGCTGTGTTTTTGGACCACGGGCAGGTAAGGTGCCATAAAAATGCTTTCAAACACTACCGCATCAAATGAGTACTTGTGCAGCAAATCAATCAATGCCTGTTCAATATGGGCGGCATAAAAGCGCGACACATGAAATGCCTTGTTGCTGAACAAATTGAGAGCCGTATTTACCAAGCCAATACGGTTGTCGAGCCAATAGCTGTGTATTTGGTAGCTTTTTTTAGCCGCTGCTATTTGGTGGTCGGGCACCGGATGCTTGGCGGTATTGAGCGCGGCAATTTGCAGCTCAACACCATTGGCTTTGAGGCCGGCACTTAAACTTGCCATGGCCATAGTGCCTCCGTCGCGTGGCGGAAACGGAAACCGTAAACATAATTGCAGGATTTTCATCCTTTCTTTCCTAATCGCTTGGCTAATTTGCTTATTTGTTCCTGAATCAAAAGAGCAATATTCACCATTTTAGAGTCATTGTTGGCGCGTATTGTTAACACAATAGCAAAAGGCGTAATGAAAACCACCGGAAACCACATGCCCGCCTGCGCATAGATAACCTCTTGCTTGGCGGCTTTTTCTGAGCCTATCATTACAATATAATAAATGATAAACAGCACGATGGAGATAACCACCGGCATGCCCAAGCCACCTTTCCTTATAATGGCCCCCAGCGGTGCGCCAATAAAAAACAGTAAGATACAAGCCATTGACAAGGTAAACTTACGGTGGTATTCTATTTCGGCTCCAATGCGCCGCTTTATCTGATAGTCTATTTCGTTGGTAGCGGATTTTAGCGCCCCTTTGAGGCTGCGGGCATGCGACACCGCTCGTTGAATAAGCGGTTGTGTGGCGGTATTGCTGATGCCACTTATATAGTGCTGCCGACTGTAGCCCACGGCTGCGGAGTCGTAAATGTGGAAACAACTGTCGCTGAGAAAGGAGAAATAGGGCACAGCGTATTCCCTCACATACTGCTTCTTGAGCTCTGTTTTGATGTAAGTAGTGTCAATGTAGTAGGAAAGTTGGTTTATGTTGAGCATCTGCGTGCTGTTTTTCCAAAGCTCTTCCTTGGCGCGTCTGAAATTGAAGGAAGACAAATCGAACCTAATTTGGTACTTCTCAAATTTGAGGCGGTTGTGTGGATAGGTTGGGTTGCCATTCTTCTTCGATTCGGGCATCTCGTGGTAGCGGTAGCCATTGTACAAATCGAGTATGAGAAAATGTTTGTCTTGGGTAATGTACATTTTGCCGTGTTCGGCCCGCGTTACCATCACGTTTCCGCGCTTTTCCGTTTTGTCGTAAATCATGATGTCGTACAACTCATCCGTTTCGCGGTCCTTTTGGTTTACCCTGATGCTGTAGCCTTCAATACCGCCATAAAAAACGCCTTCAACTATGTCCATTGCAGGTTTTTGTTCTTTAATGGAATACAAAAGCGAGCGGAACTTGAGGTTGGCTTGTGGCACCACATTATTGGCAAAAAAGAAAGCGAAAATGGATATGAAAAACACCGTAACGGTGAGTGGTCTCATAATACGCACGAGCGAAACACCCGTGGTTTTAAAAGCCAGCAGTTCGTGGTTTTCGGCCAGGTTGCCAAAGGTCATGATGCTTGAAAGCAAAATGGAAATGGGAATGGCCATGGGCATGAGGTTGGCCGATGCGTAGAGCAGCAGTTCAATAACCACCGAAGTTTCGAGCCCCTTGCCGGCAAGGTCGTCAATGTAGCGCCACAAAAACTGCATTACCAGCACAAAGAGGGCAATGAAGAAGGTGGCCACAAAAGGACCAATAAAAGTGAACAGCGAGAGTCGGTATATTTTCTTCAAAATACGGTTTTGATAAATGAGAACCTTTTGACGAGGCGGCAGCGGCGATGCAAATTTTCAACCATAAACAAAAAAAGCAGACACGGGGTCTGCTTTTAGTTTGTTATTTATTCAAAAAATTAACCTCCAATGGTCATTTTCAGCTGATCGATAGACACTTCCCAAACTGCTTTGGCATCGTCTACATCATCTTCTTCCTCAAAATCGGTTACCATCAACGACACGTCGTCGGTAAGTTCATCGCGCACAATTTCAAACGAAACGTATTCGTCCTGTTCGCGATCGAGCCACTTGAAGCGGGTCATTTTGTTAATTTTTTTAGACACCAATTCAGCCTTTTCCTCAGCACCATCCCAAATAAAGGTGTACATTTTTCCATTCACGTTCACATCGTCGGCAAACCATGTGGCCAGGCCACTCGCTGTACTTATATAAGTGTATATCAACTCAGGTTTGGCTCTTGTGGTAAATTCTAAGGTGTATTTAACTCTTGCCATTAATATTGTTTTCTAAAACGAGCGGACAATAAAGCACTTTTTTTTGGTTTTGGATTCAATTGTTTTAAAAATTCGTGTGCAAGTGCCGCTTGCATTATTTCAAAGACGCAATTTCGGTTATTGAACCCGTGCACACATCACCCAGCTTCACTTTTATTTCTGCATCCAGCGGAAGAAAGATGTCGGCACGCGAACCGAACTTAATAAAGCCCATTTCGTCGCCGGCTTTTACTTCCATTCCTTCTTTCATATAACATACTATGCGGCGAGCCACCGCGCCTGCTATTTGGCGTACCATTACTTGCGTGCCTAGCTTCTCGTGTTCATACACCACCGTGGTGCTTTCATTCAACTCCGAAGATTTTGGGTGAAAAGCCACCAGGTATTTGCCCTCGTGGTATTTCGAAAAAACCACTTTCCCGTCAAAAGGTACGCGGTTTACATGCACATTAAACGGCGACATGAAAATGGAAACCTGCATCATTTCTTTGTTGAAAAATCGCTTTTCAAAAACCTTTTCTATTACCACCACTTTTCCATCAGCCGGCGAAATAACCGAATTGGGGAGGTTGGGCGGTATGCGCACTGGGTTTCTGAAAAACTGCATGAAAAACAAAAAGAAACCAACAGAAAAGGCCAGAAACAAAAATGACCAAGGGCGTGGCACAAATTTTAAGCCCAAAAAAGCTATAACAGCGAGTACCAATCCCGCCACCAGCAAAGTGGTATATCCTTCCTTATGAATCATAAACTGTATATATGGGCGCAATTTAAACCGCAATTGGCCATTGGACATAAACTAAAGCGCAAGACTTCCGCTAAACCGCTCCTGCTAAACTTGTGAAGGTGATTTTGGTCTTCCTGCAAAGACCTTGATTACTTAACCACATCTATCCACTCAACTATATCATTATCAATATTTAGCGAAATACCATTGTGCTACATGCCCAATTTCAAATTAATACCAATTGGATATAAGCAGCACCAAATGGAGCAGCAAACATAAGGGCATCAAAGCGGTCGAGTACGCCACCGTGGCCAGGCATTATACGACCCATATCTTTTACCCCCAGCGAGCGTTTCAGTACAGATTCTACCAAATCGCCCAGTGTAGCACAAATGCCACAGAGCAAGCCAAAACCCGCCCATGCAGCAGGCGATTCGCCCATAAACCAGGCATACAACATGGCAGCCAATACCGCAAACAACAGTCCGCCGGCAGTTCCTTCACGGGTTTTGTTGGGCGATATGCGTTCTATAAGCTTGGTTCTTCCCACTGCCTTTCCTGTAAGGTAGGCAAACACATCGTTGGCCCAAATGGCAATGATTCCTCCCAACAGGTACTTCCATTCGTAGCTGTAAAAAACCGCTGCCCAGTGAAACAGCATGAGAAAAGAAAACAAAACATAGGCAAAGCCCATAAGTGAATAAGCCATGGTAGCCACACCCTGCTCAACCGGTGTGCGCAAAAGGGCTATGAGCGGCAAAAACACCAAAACCGGCATGAGATAGACCAACTGTGTAATGTAGCCAAACTGGTAAGCGGCGTACAACAAAACCAGCGGTACCGTAGCGGCAATAAACCATTTCTGCAAGCCATGAAGCTGTGCCTTGCCGGTTTTCTCAAGGTTTTGGTAAAGCTCATTTACTGCCAGCAAACTCACCAAAGCTATAAGTAGCGAAAAACTGAGCTCACCACCCAAAATGGCTCCCACTACAATAAGCACAAAGACCAACCCCGATATGGCTCTCGTAAGCATATATTCTATATTAAGGTTTTAATGAAAGCCGCCGCTGACTCGTATTGATGGGCTGGCAAATGAATTTCGGCAAAGCCCAAACCGTAGTTTGAATCCTTTTTGTTGAGCACAGTGGCATCATAGCCTTCAGCTACAAGGCGGTCGCAAATGAGTTGCACTTTAATCAAATCGCTTGATTCATAAAGCTTTACCCAAGTTGTTTGGCTCAGGTTTTCGCGCAGCTTGAGCGATCCACGCGAACGCGCCACCACATTGCGGTAGAGCAAATAAGCCAATAGCAACAGGCAAACAATACCCAAAAGCGCAGGCACGGCAATTTCATCAGGATTGGCACTCATCCGCCCCGTGCGGTACATCCAATCAAGCCACAGCGAAATGCCATTGTTGAACAGATGAAAAAGTATGCTGTACCACAAATTGCCGGTGTAGTGGTACAAGTAGCCAAGCACCATGCCCATAAGCCAAAAACCCAGTAAACTGCTCAGCTGACCGTGAATAAGCGCAAATATGAAACCCGTAAGCAACACGGCTACATGTATGTTGCCAAACAAGCCTTGCAGAACCCGCTGCAACAAGCCGCGGAAATAAATTTCTTCTACAAAGGCCGGGATAATTACTATGATGAGCACGTTTACCAGCAACACCTGCGTGGTTTCAGCATTGAGCAATTGGTTCATTACAAAGCCGGTGGTTTTCTCAGCCTCCTTAATGCCATTGGGCCAATTTACCCCATTGAGCGCATCTACCAAATAGGAGGTGGCGGGTATAGCAAGCACCAAAAGCAGCAGTACAACAGGCAATTTGCTTAAGGATGGCAATTTGTTGAGCTTGAAATAATGCACCGGATTTTGACGAAGGAGCAAAGCAAAAAACAAGGCCGGCGCCAAAAAGACCCCGATTTGATAAAACAACTGCGTGAAACGGTACGAAGCCAATTCGTTGGCAGTGAGTACCTCGTCGAAATCAAAATTTACTATGCTCGTGTCCCAAATTTTAAAACTGAGGTAATTGCCTATAAGTGAGACAAAAACATAAAAAGACGTAAAAGTAGCCGATAGAATGATGAGCAGTTGCAACAACTTGCCTACTGTGGCCTCTCTTTGATTTTCAACCTTATATGGAGTCAAACGGGTGGTTTATTTTTGCAAATTAAATTAATCCCGTGCCAAAAATAGGCGACATAACCTTACCCGATTTTCCACTTTTGCTTGCACCTATGGAAGATGTGAGCGATCCGCCATTCAGAGCGGTGTGCAAAGAGCAGGGCGTTGACCTCATGTACACCGAGTTTATCTCATCAGAAGGACTCATTCGCGATGCCGCAAAAAGCCGGCAGAAGCTCGATATTTTTGAATACGAACGCCCCATTGGCATCCAAATTTTTGGCTCAGATATCACCTCCATGCGCGAGGCTACCGAAATAACACAGGAAGCCAACCCCGACATTATTGACATAAACTACGGCTGCCCGGTTAAAAAAGTGGCCTGCAAAGGTGCGGGTGCCGGTATTTTACAAGACATACCCAAAATGGTGGCCATGACCGCCGAAATTGTGAAAAGCACGCATTTGCCGGTAACGGTAAAAACCCGCCTCGGCTGGGACGAGCAAAGCAAGCACATAGTGGAAGTAGCTGAGCGACTACAGGATGTGGGCATAAAAGCCATATCGATACACGGACGCACCCGCAAGCAGATGTACAAAGGCGAGGCCGATTGGACCCTTATTGGCGAGGTGAAAAACAATGCCCGCATGCACATTCCGGTTTTTGGCAACGGCGATGTGGACAGCCCCGAAAAAGCCCTGGATATGAAAAACCGCTACGGCGTGGACGGTGTAATGATTGGCCGCGCTTCAATTGGCTACCCCTGGATTTTCAGCGAAATCAAACACTTTTTGCAAACCGGCCAAAAAACCGAAGCGCCCAACATTGAAGAGCGGGTACGGGTGTGCAAAGCCCATTTCAACTTTTCACTCAAATGGAAAGGACCCGTACTGGGCGTAGTGGAAATGCGCCGACACTATACCAACTATTTCAAGGGTTTTGCCAATTTTAAACCGTTGCGCCAAAAGCTGGTAACAAGCAACGATATTGAAGAAATTTACGCCACTTTTGACGAAATAACTGAACAATTCAGTGGTGTGGAAAGCCTGCTACAATCCTGATGTTTCCTTCACCAAGGTGGAAGACGTAACTTTTTGCCGCTTCAATTGTTTCCAAGCACAAACAAAACATGTCATTTTTCAGCGACCTAACCAACAAATTGTTTCCGCCCAAAGCGGCCAATGATAAAAGCAACGAGCCTTTTTGCGCGAAGAACTGAAACGCAGCAACAACGATAGAATGAACTACGCACTGTGGCTTGAAAGTGAAGCCCGTGTGAATGTGCTTCGCTTTGTAGAAGAACAGTACGACCAAAGCCGAAACGGCAACGAAAATGTGGCACTTTTCAGGGTGATAAACAGCGGCGGTACCAATGGGTTTATGCTGCGCTACCTGCCCGAAACCGAAGCGCTTGATTTCCAACACCTGTTCGACTACTTTCGCAATAAAGTTGTTGAATTGCAATACGTTACTTACACATCTGATGTAAGAACCTTTGACAAAGCCCAACAAGTAGAAAGCATAGAACGCCACTATTTGAAGCCCTCGTGGCGCAAGCTCAATACCAAAGAAGTAAATACCGATGGCAGGATGAATCAACTGTACGGCAATGTGACGATAGAGCTGCTCAGGCACGACCAAACGCCACAGTACATCAAGTTCATGTGTCAGCATTACGTTGATTCAAAATTTATGGAGCCGCTCGATTTTAACCACCTGATACACCACTTGTGCCGGATATGAAGAGAATTTATTTGATCAGACACGGGCAAACCGACTTCAACCGACAAGGCATCGTGCAGGGCAGCGGAGTGGATGCCTCACTCAACGAATTGGGAAAAAAACAAGCCGAAGCCTTCTACCAACACTTTGGGCATGTGCCTTTTGATAAGGTTTACACATCGGTTCTCAAACGCACGCACGAATCGGTAGCGCGTTTTTTAAAATTTACCCCACACGAACCCCACGCCGAACTAAACGAAATAAGCTGGGGCGTATTTGAAGGAAAAGTGGCACGTGACGAGGAGCGCCAACAAATGAATGATTTGGTGGCCAACTGGAACAGCGGGCAGCTACACCACGCTCCACACCGAGGCGAATCGCCGCTGCAAGTAGCCGAAAGACAAAAACGCTTTGTACCCATTATTACCGAGCGCAACGAAGAGCAAAATATCCTTATTTGTTCGCATGGACGTGCTATGCGCATTTTTCTGTGTGTTTTGCTTGACTTGCCCTTGATAGAAATGGACCGCTTTGCCCACCAAAACCTGTGCCTCTATGAACTTGAATACCATGCAAATAGCGGATTCACGTTGGTGCGCGAAAACTATACGGGGCATTTGGAGTTTAAGGTTTAAGGAGCAGGAAAATTGAAAATCCAAAGTATTTTGCATTAAGATGAGCCTTGTTGTTTAATGGCGTATCGCCCTATGCCAGAGATTTTGGTTGAAGGCTCAGCAGTTTGATGGGCGGGAAGTGGACACTGTTTTTGACCAAGGCAGCATTAGCTGAGTTGTCAAATGAAAACTCAACATTGAATGAGCGAGTACTATTTCAGGTAGTTAAATCGTTCTTGACATGAAAAAATGAAAAAGTTGTTGTACCCATCAAATCACAAATCTGTTAACTATTATTTAACAACATTATTTGACAAAAAAATCATACCCATTGACAAATACGAATCTGTAAATGTCCAAATTGATTCATAGCTGGCAAATAAAATTATTGAAAGGTTCGCTAGTCATTTTTCGGCAAACAGCAGCATTAACATTTTTATATTGTTTGTTCTGGATATACACGGCTATCTTTGCATACCAAAAATTAAACCCAATTACCTCCCTAGATGAAACTTATTTCTAAATGGCTTATTGTGGTAACTGTCTTGTATTTATGTCTTCATGTACAGGGTTTTGCACAGTTAAAAAACATCAACATCTCTCAGTACAATAGCTATCCCGTTGCTGATATTCCTACAACCAAAATTCTTGAGCTTAAACAAAAATTAAGTGAAAAGAACATCAATTTCAACGATTTTGTGAAGCTTGCCACAATGAATGGACTCAGTAGCACCAAGGCAAATCAATTGGTGCAGCGTATGAAGCTCGTTGAATTAAATAATAATACGAATCAACCTGATAGTGGCTTGACCACAGCTACATTCGATTCAACACAAATAAAGCTAACCCCACCACAAAAAACAACTACTAGCGAAAAAAATCATAAGGTGTTCGGCAAAAGTCTCTTCGAAAAAGATAAAGTTTCCTTTCAGCCAAACATCAATATCCCAACTCCAGAGAATTATATTTTAGGCCCTGGCGATGAAATAATAATTGACATTTGGGGAGCAGCAAAAAAACACTATCAACTGTTAATAAGCAAAGAAGGATTTATTCAGCTTGAAAATATTGGACCCATCTATGTTACCGGACTAAGTATTAATAATGCCCGCAGCAGAATAATTTCACGGCTAGGCGAATTGTATGTTGGCCTCAAGCCACCCGGCAACAACACATATGCACAGGTATATATTGGAAAAATCCGTTCTATTAAAATCACTGTGCTAGGGCAAGCCGAAGTGCCAGGTACGTTTTCACTACCATCAACCAGCACACTCTTCCACGCATTGTATGTGAGCGGCGGACCTAATCAAAATGGTAGCTTCAGAAACATTCAACTGATTAGGAACAACAAAAAGCTAACGGAACTTGATTTATATGAATATCTATTGACAGGTACTGCAAGCAGTAATGAGTATCTGCGCGACGGCGACATCGTTTTGATACCAACCTACACCAAACGAATAGAAATAAGTGGCGAGGTGCTCACCAATGGGTTGTTTGAGTTAAAAGAAGGCGAAAGTGCTAATAAGCTGATTCAATATGCCGGCGGGTTTACGGCCAATGCCTACACCAATCTTATACAGTTAACCCGCAACACTGATAGAGAACATGTGATAAAAGATATAAGCAAAGATGAAATTAATAGCCTTACACTGCAAAATGGTGACAAATTACTCATAAGAAAAATCATTGACAAATATGCAAATAGAGTACAATTGGAAGGAGCTTTGCAAATGCCCGGTAGCTATGAAATTAACTCAAAAACAAGTCTGTTAGATGTAATAGACAAAGCTGAAGGCTTACATCCAAACGCATTTCTTGAAAGAGCGCTTTTGCTGCGATACACCGACAATTACACCCGCCAGTCAATTAGTATCAACTTGCGTTCTGTAATAGATGAAACCGATACCATTTGGCTTCAACCAGATGACGTGGTGCATATATATTTCATTGATGAGCTACACGAAAACAGAACCGTGAAAATAGAAGGCTCAATAATGCAAAGTGGCGATTACCCATATTATCCTGGCATAACTCTGCAAGATATTATTGCCCAGGCCGGGGGGTTTACTGATGCAGCTGCTGTGAACAATATAGAAATTGCACGCCGAATACAGAGTCTTGAGACCAGCAACGAACTGGCGCAGCTCTTCACTTTTGAAGTAAACCCGAGCCTTGGCTACACAAACAATGATTTTGAATTGAATGCATTTGATTATATCATAGTGAGAAAGGCACCGGGCTATCATGTTCAAAACACCGTAATTATTGAAGGAGAAGTTTTGTACCCCGGAATCTATGTGGTACAATCAAAGTCAGAAAAACTCTCTGACCTGATAGCACGTGCAGGTGGCACCACTTTGCTTGCCGACCTGAATGGTGCCAGGCTTCTGAGAAAAAGCGGAGATGGAATAAATGCAGTAGGAATTGACTTGTACAAAATACTTGAAGACAAGAAAAGTACTGATGATTTTAAAATATTGCCCGGCGACCGCATAATTATTCCAAGTACAGAACAAACAATAAATGTAAAAGGAGCGGTTCTAAATCCCATTGCCTTGCATTTTGAAAAAGGACAATCGTTGCGACATTATGTTAACCAAACCGGGGGATTTGATCTGAGGGCCCAAAAGCGAAAGATTTATGTGGTTTATGCCAATAATACATCACAAAGGGTCAAAAACTATTTGTTGTTTAAGAAGTATCCTAACATAACTGCAGGTGCCACAATATACATCCCTTACAAACCCGAACGCGATAAGCTTGAAGCACAAAAAGTATTATCTATTAGCAGCGGTATCACTACAATAAGTCTGGTAATTGTATCAATCATTCGCACTTTAAATACCATGTAATGATTGATGAGAAAGAAATAAATCTTTTGTACTTTGTAAAACTAGTTGTTTCCAAAAAGAAATTCCTACTCAAAGCAACCGCGATAGGCTTTGCCTTCGGATTGATAATGGCAATTTTTGGCGCTAAAGAGTACAGTTGTGAAGTAAAGCTTTTACCCGAAATAAATACTGAAGATGCCGCTGGTTCATCAAAACTTCTTCAAAAAATAGGTGGACTAACCGGTATTAGCTTTGACAACATGGGCGGCGGGCTTGATGTAGTACGCCCGGATTTGTACCCCGGCATATTAGCCAGCAATGATTTTATGGTGAATCTCATGAATGACTCGTTTATTATTGAGAACCATAAAACAACCCTGAAGTACTACTTCCTTGAGTTAAAGCCAAAATCACCTTTGGTATATTTAAAGGCATATACATTAAACCTTCCTGGGAAAATAACTGCACTTTTTAAAGAAAATAATATTGAGACGGCAACAGAACCTAGGGGCCATTTGGCTGAATTGCACTTGAGCGAAGATGAAATATTGCTCATAGAAGAGCTTAAAAAACTAATAACCGCAGAGCTGGATTTTGAGTCGGGCATATTCAAGTTGTCTGTACACATGCCCACTCCCGAACTAACCATTGCCGTGGCAGACTATAGCTACAGCTACCTTACCAACTATATGGAAAACTACAGGAGCATGAAAGCACAGGAAAATTACAATTTCATAGCATCACGCACCCTAGAAGCTAAAGCCGAATTTGAAAACATACAGCTTTTATTGGCACAGTTCAGAGATGAGCATCAAAACATGTGGACCGAAAAAGCTCGAATTAATGAAGAAAAACTTCTTAATCAATACGATTTAAAATACAGCATCTACAAATCATTGGCTGAAAAAAAAGAGGAGTTGGGCATAAAAGTACAAAACTCAAAGCCTGTATTTAAAGTGCTTGAAAACCCAACTTACCCAATAAAAAAGTCCAAACCGCAGCGTTTTTTACTTACCACCGTTTTTACTTTCCTCGGACTGGCTTTTGGAATTATATTGATGTTGTTGCAGCCTGTTATTCAAAAACTTAGATCAATACTCAAAGAAATCCCTACAGAAAACAAATAGCGTGGCAAAAGGAATTGTGACTGCAATATCGGCAAGGTTTCTACAGGTTATTATAAAACTATTGGCAATTATAATAATATCAAGAAACATCAGTGTAGAGAATTTTGGTGAGTTTACCTTTGCCATATCATTCGCATATATCCTAGCTCTATTCTCTGATTTCGGCGCAAGCACTTCCATGTCAAGAAGATTGGCTTCGACGTCGGAAAAAAACCTTAAAAACGAATTATTAGTTGCATTAAAACAAATTGCTCTATTTGGCACTTTAGTTTGTGGAGCGTCACTCTTCCTAGCCGATAAACTGAGTGAATTCTTTAACATCAAAAGTCTCGTATCTCAAGCTTACCTAATTATAATTCTAGCGTTGGCTGTGATTATTGAAGATCTCGGAAGCAAGTTCTATCAGGGCATCAAGACATTTGACATATATGCCAAAGTACATATTATTAGTGGTTGGATGCCTTGGCTATTCACCCTGCTTGCTTCCTTTATTTCCCAAAGCAGTTTTATGGTGCTTCTAGGCTATATTGTTGGCTACATACCGTTTCTGATAATTATTTCAACGAAAATTGCCATCACCATAAAAAATACACCCCAACCAACTTTCGATCTGGAGCCCACCACATTTATTCAGAGTATCAAAACCAGTCTTCCACTTTTTATGAGTGGCCTAAGCATGCAAATATTCCTTCGAAGTGACATCCTATTGGTACAATACTTCACAAATAGCGAGTCAGTGGGCATATATGGTATTGCTGCACGAATTGCCGATACGAGTCAAGTGCTGGCAATTGCCATTAGTAATGCAATCGCATCTCATTTTGTGGATTTTCAAAAAGAATATAGAACGTTTAGAAAAAAATTGAGCCAGTGGACACTTAATGTTTCTATACCATATATACTCTTGGCATTTGCATTGGCGACTAGTGCACACGTGGTTATTCCATTGCTTTTTGGCGAAAAATACACACCTGTTGTTCAACTTATATATTTATTTATCCCATTCATTTTTGCCAGAGCACTCAGCACCCTATATAGCCCTGTTTTTGACTACTTGGGCTACATAAAAACACGAGCCAAAATTGTTGGTTTCGTGGCGGCTGCCAATATATTTCTCAACATACTGCTCATTCCGCGTTTGGGATATTTGGGAGCCATTTTATCTACCTTAATCGTTTACCTACCAATGGTGGGATATTATATTTTTAAGTTGCATAGTCTAGGTAAATTTTCGCGAAAAAGAATCATACAAGCTTACCTCCCGGTTTCAAAAGTCCTACTCATGTCAACACTATTAACAGTTCCATTAGTCTTGTGCAGCACAGGTTACTTCTTAGTGTTGCTCGTGTACAGTTCATTGCTAATTGTTCTTATTATCGCTATTAAGGCACATTTTATCCAATTTGGCAAATGACAATAAAGCAGAGCATACCACTTTTAGTAGTTCTGTGCTTTATGCAACTGTGGCTCTCGTTAGGCATTACTATGCGACTTGAGGACTTGGCTATCATTACTATAGGTGGCTTTATTACCTATTCGGCGGCACTACAGGGACACTATACGTTAAAAAGTCACAGGTTCAAGTGGTCAATAATTTTACTAATGACGATATTATTGGGTTCGGCAATCAGCACCAAAATCCATCACTACCCTGGTCAGGTTGTTAAAGACTCCATACTCAATGCCATAAGAATAATTCTTGCATTATCAACGTTTTTTATCACCTTACATTTTGCAAAAAAAATTACAGTTTTACCTCAGCTTATAAGCAAAACACTGAGGTGGGTATCGTTTCCTGCCTTGCTCATTTGCCTGCTTCAAACAGTATATTGGGATATTTCAAAATCGTTGCCACTTCCTTCTTTTCTTACAACACTCAATCACGATGCCAATCAGACCGCTGGCCGAGAAATTTTTGGTATGTACTGGAGTGATACTTCGGCGCATGGTTGGTCAGCAATTCTTGCCATTATAGGACTATATTATTTTGCGATGGCCAAAACTATAAAAGGGCGCAGAGTTGTTTACGCACTCCTCAGTCTTTTGTGTTTTATACTACTAATAAGAATTTCTGTTCGGGCCAGTATACTTGGTTATGCATTTGCATGCATTGGTACCTATATTATTGAGTCATGGAAAGTAATGAATAAAAAGCGGTTTTTCATGCAAATTGCCATCCTGTTTATTGTGGCACTCCCAATCTATTTATTCATTATAAACTACAGCGGTCAAAATTATTTCATACTGCGCGTACAAGATTCGGTACCCAGCTTTAAGGGTGGTCAGGTGGCTATTGACCGGGGTTCAAATATCGTTGGACGCTTATACTTTTGGCTTTTTGCAATTGGGTTATTCCAGCAGCACCCATTGTTTGGCTCCGGGTTCTACAGCTATGAGCATTTGAGTGCTGCATCATCACTTTTCCCTGCCCAACATGCGCATAATTCTTATTTAAATATATTGGGTGAACTGGGAATAATTGGCTTCTTTGCCTTTGGCTGGTTCTTCTTTCAAACCATCGTACTTCTCAAAAATGCTTATGGCAGCACCATTCAGGATGATCATTTTGTAGTGTTCCGCAACCTTGCTACGTCATCATTACTATTTTTTTTGTTCACGGCACTTTTCGCCAATCCATTTTATGATCCTCACCAGCTAATGATACGAATGATTGTGTTGGGCATAGTTTTCAACTACATCAAAAAACCCGCATTAATCTATGTATAAAATAGCACACTTAAGCACCATGACACGACTGGGAGGCATTGAAGTAATGTTAAAGGACTTCTTGCTGGCGAAACCCGAGCCCAATTTTGAACACCATTTGATAACCACATCGTCATCTATTGACGTACTTAAGGAAATAAAAAGTGGTCATATTCCACATTTTGAGCCCAGAAGAATGTATAGAAAGGATCCAACAGGCCTTTTGCAAATAGTGAAATATCTGAAAGCCCACCAAATAGAAGTGATGCACTGCTACAATTCAAATGCAAATATTGTAGGTTATCTGTGTCGACTATTACATCCTCGTTTAAAAATAATAACCGGTGAACATGGCAGCGTATGGAATAATCAGGGTACTAAAAAATGGTTTGACCGTAAAGCAAATCGGGCTGCTGAATATATTGTGGCTAACTCAAAGGCCAGTAAAAAAGCTCTAGTCACGCAGTACAACTTGAATCCGGAAAAAATTCATGTGATTTATAATCCAATACCTTGGTTTGAACCTCTTTCAAAAACTTTGGCACGAAAAGAACTGAAAATAGAAGAGCGCGAATTTGTAATAGGTAGTGTAGGACGGATAGTCAATCAAAAAGGTTTCCATGTTTTGTTGCACACATTTAAAAATATTGTCAGTCAAATTCCTGAGTGTCGTTTGTTGATTATCGGTTCGGGTGAAATGGAGCAACTACTCCGTCAATTGAGTATTGAACTACAAATTGAAGATAAAGTAACATTTGCCGGCGAAAAAGCCAATGCACGACGATTACTTTCTGCCTTTGATGTTTTTGTAAACACTTCCCTTCGCGAATCCTTTGGCAATGTGTTGCTTGAAGCCAATATGGCATGTGTGCCACTCATTGCACCACTAACCTGTGGCATTCCCGAAGCAGTTGTTGATGGAGAAACAGGTTTATTGATAAAGCCTGAGAAGCTAGCTGTAGCGCCATTCAACACTGGAGAAGTTGACGTCACCTCAACCGAAAAACTACCACTCAGGCTTATATCGCACATTCAATTGAGTCAGAAAATTGTTGAATTATATAACAATAAAGGACTAAGAAGCACTTTAACTCAAAATGGTTATAAACGTGTCACGACAGAGTTTACGCTTAGCAACTATTGCCGTAGCATATCTTCACTATACCTGAAAACCGTCAATTCCAATGCCTGAAAAAGTACTTATTATATGCACTCAACTTGAAGCCGGTGGTGCACAGAACGCTGCAGTGGAGTTATCAAAGCAACTTGAACAAATGGGCTACAGTGCACCGCTGCTCTTTCTTTACCAAAAGCGAATGGCATTTGCACATTTCAGCAATATGATGATCCTATCGCGGAAAAAGAACGTCAGTCTAATCAATTACCCAGGTATTTTCATTTCCCTGTATATTCACCTTAAAAAAGAAAAACCCGCTGCGGTCATTACATTTACCCACTATGCCAATATATTGGCGTGTGCCGCTGCATTTTTGTCTGGTGTAAAAACAAGAATAGCCTCCCAACGAAATCCATTACAGAGCTATCCTGTCATAGCCCGACTATTGGATCCCGTATTTGGCTTCTTGCCTGTTTATACCAACATAACCATGGTGTCTCAATCCGTACAAGCATCATTTTCAAATCTCTCAACTAAATATTTAAAAAAATGCCGTGTTATCTACAACGGAGTACACATGCATGAAATGATACAGCACAAAACTTCGAAGCCCGTAAAAGCGGGCAATGTGGGTAGGCTTGCTAAACAAAAAAACCAACAATTGCTTATTGAGCTTGCACACAAACACCGTGACCTTGAGCTCCACATTGCGGGCGAAGGTGAACTGAGGCATCAGTTGGAACAACAAATAGCACGGTACCAATTACAAGACCGTGTATTCCTGCATGGTGAGCTTCCAAAACAGCAACTTGAAGAATTCTATAAAAGCCTTGATTTGTTTCTATTCCCAAGCCATTTTGAAGGTATGAGCAACGCCCTGCTTGAAGCCATGTCTTTTGGACTACCCATCATAGCTAGCAATATTGAGCCCAATAGAGAAGTACTACAAAATGGCCATGAAACTGCGGGTATATGTTTACATCCACTTGCATTAAAGGATTGGAGTGAGACTTTGGAGTCGATTCTAAAAAGCCCCGACAAACTACTAGACATGCGCTTAAAAAGCTACCAAAAAGCACAAACCTTTTCTTACCATGCCATGAGCAAAAAATTTGTTGACTTATTGAATGAAAACTAGAAAAATACTTTTGGTCAACGAAGGCTACAGCGACAATTTAGGCGATCAAGCCATTATGCAAGCCGCCAGGCACTATCTGTCTAAAGAAAATGAGGTAGACTTTGCAGATTTTACCCGTGAATGCAAAGAACCCATCTTGTGCGCACCGGACAAAAACAATGGTCAAACAAGAAATTGGCAACTCAAAAAGCTGTTACCGCATAAATTGAGATGGATAGCAAAACACCTGCCTCGACTTTTGAAAGCACTAAGAAATAACTACGATTATGTAGTAATTGGTGGCGGACAATTGATTCTTTCAAATGGTCATTTTCCCATGGCTTTTTTTGTTTGGACCATTTTGGCAAAGCACTTTTTTAACGCTAAAGTAATGGTATTGGGGGTAGGTGTGGCAAATCAATTGAAACCGATAGACAAGTGGCTCTACAAAAAAAGCCTTTCAAAATGTTCAAAAATACTGGTGCGCGACCTTGCTTCGAAGAAACGAATGGAAGCGCTAACTCATAAAACTATAGCAGCGGCTCCTGACTGGGCTTTTTTACTACCCGAAAAATATCCGGTTCAGCCAATTCAAAATACTAATGTGCTGGTTGGAGTCACGGATCTAAACGTTTATGCCCGCTATCGCGAAAAAATTTCACGAGAGATGTACTACAAAAAATGGGTTGCGCTATTGGCGCCTCATCTTGACAACCCCAAGAACATTTACCTTATATACACTACAAAGGCAGATGCAACGGAAAGTCTGCAATTTCAGGCATACATGCAACAAAACCATCAAATACAAATACCCCTTCTCGAAAATGAGTCATTACCTCATTTTATCGAAAACATTGGTGGAGCAAAAACCCTTGTTGCCGGACGTATGCATGCCTTAATACTAGGCAAAATATATGCGCGGGAAATAATAGCCTTTCCTGTATCAAACAAAATTCAAGAGTTTGACAGCGAAGTGAACAAGCCCGAAAATGAGGCACCAGTACTCTCCCAAAACTTACAAAAAACGCTTGAAAGCCTTTTTAATGAAAGCTACTGAATTGCCAGCTCAGTTTGAAGTAGCAGATGTCAAATTAAGTGATATGACACTTGGCCGTCTGCTGAATACCATAGATGGTTTGTGTAGCGAAAAGCAAAACGCCATCATTGGCAACCACAACCTGCATAGTCTATACCTATACCACAATCATGAAGAAATTAGGTCTTTTTATCAAAAAGCACTTTTCAATTTTATTGATGGTATGCCTTTGGTGTGGCTAGCGCGTGCCTTTGGAGTTAAGCTCAACAGCACAAATCGCATCACCTATGTAGATTTGTTAAAACCTCTGCTTCAAATGGCCAATGAGCGGCACTGGCATGTTTTTTTTGTTGGTGGCAAAAAAGAAAACCTGTCAAAGGTGATTTCATTTGTTGGCACAGATTTTCCTAATATCCAATTCCACGCCCATAATGGCTATTTTGACCGTACCATCGGAAGTGCTGAAAACACTGCGCTAATCAATGAAATAAACAGCAGCAATCCTCATGTGCTGCTGGTAGGTATGGGTATGCCGGTACAGGAAGAGTGGATTGCAAACAACCATGAGCAGCTTTCGGCCTCAGTGACGTTAAATTGTGGTGCTTGCTTTGATTATTTCATTGGCATTCAAAAACAACCACCCCGTTGGCTTGGCCCCATAGGGCTAGAGTGGCTTTTCCGCCTATATAACGAGCCTCAAAGGTTATACAAGCGATATCTTATTGAACCCTTGGCATTACTTCCCTTGCTTATTTCCAAATATTTGAGACGAAAACAAACACCTACACTCTTACTATTAATTCTTTTGAGCATTTGGCCCTTTGCGTACTGCCAGGCACAAAATGACACGGCGGTTACTGAGCATCCATATAGTATCACCTCGGTGAGCGCGGTGGCCACCAAAGGTTTTCAACCCTTCTACCATGAGTTCAATCAACAAGGAATAATACCTGACAACCAAGCAAATAGCGCATTAATGGCAGGTTATCATAAACGCGATACCCTTAAACACAATTTTGCCATTACCAACAAAGCTCTTTTTTTTGCCAGCACAGCCAAGCCTTACGCACGCATTCAAAATCTCTCTAGCAAAATTTCCTACTATTCGTTTTTTATCAAAGTGGGGCGGTTCACATTCAGGCCCAACAAAGGGTTTCCATCATCGGGCAATACAAGTTTGTTTTTGAGCAACAATGCTGTACCAATACCTCAATTTGTCATTGGAAGCAATAATCTTACTTTTAGTAAACTTAAAAATAGGGTGGCTTTGAAAGGACACTTTTCCATTGGCTATCTGGGCAATAGCAGCGTTACCTTACACCGAATGTTTCACCATAAATCGGCGGGAATTCGCTTAGGCCATCCACACTATGCAACCCTAACGGCGACGGTAAACCATAGCGCCATTTATGGAGGTACTTTACGCTCAGGTATTAAAATTCCAAATGAATTTTGGAATGTCTTTTTAGCACGAAGGTCTGATGAGTGGACCATACTCTCCGGAGAAAAGCTAAATCGGCTTGGTAGCCACATTGGTGTTTATGACCTTCTATATTACCAACGCATTAAGAAAGTTGATATTCGACTGCACTACCAGTATCTGTTTGAAGACAATAGTGGAAGGCGCTATTTTCTCAAAAAAAACCCAGATGGCCTTTATGGGATAAATGTGAGTTTCAAGCAGAAGGCACCAAAGATTAAGAGTATTACGTATGAATACGTAAGAACTACCTACCAAAGTGGTGAGGGGCTGCCCGACACTTCGGTAAGTGGAAGCATAACCAACGGTATGACACTGGGTGGTAGAGATGATTATTACAACAATTATCTCTACCGAGACGGCTATACATACAAAGGATTGGTCATGGCCAATCCACTAATACTCACCTATAACAGAACTTTAAGCTTTTGGCCAGCCTATCCAAATTATGGTGTTCAAATCGTTAACAATCGGTTAACCGCACATCATATAGAAATTTCAGGTTTTATTAGGAATAATTTAACATATAAAATAAATGTCACACTTACCACAAATTTTGGCACATATACCGAGAAACATGGTGGCCGCTTTGCATGGAAAGAATTTAATAATAACTTTGACCCATCAAAAAATCCTTTTAACACACCTTTAAATCAAACCTATTCTGCCTTTAGTATAAGCCACCAATACGACATCAAGATGAAAAAACAGCAATTGGAAACAACTTTGTCACTAGCTTACGACACAGGTGATATGTATCAAATTTTTGGAACTCTACTATCAATAAAATATAAAATGTAAACAAAAATCCACACCCACACAATCCCACTTTCCCCAACCACCCACACCACATCAACATGCCATTACTCAGTTCTAAAAAAGGGACCTGGTTTTTTTTTGACATTATACAATTATGTATAGACCAGATCATTATCAACTCTGCTTTTTTCCTGTCTTTTTTAATCCGATATGGGAAAATAGATATACTCACCATTCTTGCGGAAAAACCTTACCTCTATTTCCTACTCTACTCCAATGTGCTATGGATAATTCTGACGCATTTTTATGATGCGTACCACAATAAGCGAACAGTAACTATCTACAGGGTAGTGAAGCTTAACCTTAAAATCACAATAATTCACTTCTTCCTTGCAACTGCTTTCCTATCTGTTCATCAAGTGGAATACTACCCTACCAAGCAATTGTTCATCACCTATAGTATGATCATACAAGGCGTAATTTTATGGCGTGTTGCAGGCATTTCTTTTATAAGACAAATGCGGTTGCGAGGCTACTTTATTGAGCAATATGTGGTTATGGGCAATGAATATGATGCAAAGACCATTGAAAAATTTCTTCAAGAACATAAGGAATTTGGGTTAAAGGGAGCGGGCTACATTAAGCCCGAAACCATTGAGAACAAGGAAAAACTACTGAATATTCTAAAAAAGAAAAGATCAGAAAGAATATTCTATTGCTCATATAACCTGCCGCAAAACATCCTTGACACACTACTTCAACTTTCAGTAAACCACCATATTGATGTGACCATGATTCCTATTATGAGTCAAGATTATGGTACTCAAATAGAAATTAGCCAAATCGGAAAGCTACCTGTCATGCACCTTACGCACTCCCCTTTGGAAGAACTGCACAATAGACAATTGAAGCGATTTTTCGACGTATTATTCTCAGTACTTGTCTTCATATTTGTCCTTAGCTGGCTCTTCCCTGTAATTGCATTATTGATAAAGGTCACGTCTAACGGTCCAGTATTTTTCCTTCAGCCCAGAGAAGGTGAAAAAGGACAAACGTTCATGTGCTTTAAATTCAGAACAATGTACCTGCACAATAATATCGAATTTAAGCAGGCTTCAAAAAACGACCCAAGAATCACACCAATAGGCAGGCTCCTTAGAAAGACGAGCCTTGATGAACTACCACAATTTATTAATGTCTTGAAGGGAGATATGTCCATAGTAGGGCCTCGCCCACATCCAATACCTCTAAACGAAGGGTTCAAAAATAAAATCAAAGACTTTGGCTATAGGCATGCCATTAAGCCAGGCATCACAGGACTTGCTCAAGCCAAAGGTTTTCGCGGAGAAACCAAAAAATCAGAAGAGATGGAAAACCGTGTCAAATTTGACCACTACTACATTTCTAAATGGACGTTTTTGCTCGAGATTAAGGTGTTCTTTCTTACCATCGTTCAGCTTTTAAAAGGGGATTCAAATGCCTTTTAAAACCCAAAACAAATAGCCGTACATTTGACGATGTTCAAAGTCAATAGTATAAAATCACGACTAGTTTGAATAGATTCTGACATGATAAATCAACCGTTTTGATGAGGTTACAATGTCGACAATTTGTTATTCACTTACAGCCAATTCTGAAGCCCCATAACCATAACAACCAGCACCCTACTGCCGGCCAACAAGCACAAACTTACCGAAAGCCACCTTTGTGGCAGTAGCAAGTTGGAGCTGGTAAATACCTGCCGGTAGATGCGTCACTGAAAGTGTATGGCGGGAGCGCACACGCGTTGTTTCTTGAAAAACCACCTTGCCGGAGCTGTTTACCACTTTCAAGATAGCGGATTCATTTACCAAATCTTCGCTCATTTGCAGATATATTTGGTCATTGGCCGGATTGGGATAAACAACCAAATGCATTGGTTTAACCGCCCTCGCAGAAGTTTCTACTTCAGCAAATAGGGTGGTTTTTGCTATAGTTGTCCCGTTTTCGTCCACTACACTTAGGCGCAACGAGTCATTGCCAAATACTTCTATTTTGCCAAAAGCATTGTTAAAATTCGGGTTGTTGCCCAGGCCGTTTCCACCGCCATTCCAAAAAGAATCGCGCACAGCATAACCCATGGTTGATGAAAACTTATCTATTTGAAACGCAAGACTCAGGTCGGTCACACTCATGCCGCTCGCATTCAATTCGGGCAAACCTGCGTTGCCACCATCATCTATTACATTGTGGTGGCTGTCGCCCGACACGAACAGTACATTCTCAATTGAATGGACTTTTACAAAAGAAAGTAGTTCGCGCTGACTTTGCGGATAACCTGCCCAATACGCGGCAAAGGAGGTGGCAAGCTTAAAACCAGTGGCGGTGCTTTTGCCATAAGGCAATTCGTAATTCTGAAACATCAAACCAAAATCAACCAACTTTTTCAAGCTTTTGTTGAAAGGGACACCACTTACTATAATTTTCCATTGGGCATCAGATTTCTTCAGGCTGCTTTTGAGCCAATTCATTTGCGCCCTGCCCAAAATGCGGTGGCTGCTGTCGGGTGCAAAGCTCCAATTATTACTTTTTTCGTCATAAACAAAAGCCTCATTGTAGGGTGCAGCATTGGCTCTTGAATCAAGAAAAAACACCTCCACATTGCCCACACGGTAGTTGTGGTACAAACCATTTGCGGTATCGGGCAGTTGGTAGTGCGGAAACAAATTGCTGTAGGCCTTATTTACATTATACCTGCCCGCCACAGGTAGCGTATCCACCGTTATGTAGTTTATTATTTTGGAGCCCTCCTTTTTATAACGTGTATTGAGCCAATAATTCTGCTCTGTGCCGTAGCCATCATCGTCATCGTTCACGTAATCAATCGGAACTTTGTAGAGCATGCGGTGCATTCTTTTTTCCTCGTATTTGCGGTGCCACGATTGCACCACTGTTTGGTAATTTGCCGGATAAGAATCGTTGAGTTGGTAACTCGGATAGGTAAAATCGCCACTATGTAAAAATAATAACGGCTCCAATTCTGCCATGCGCTTAAACACTTTCATATTGTCGGTTTCTTGACACGAGCCCGTTACCAAGGTAAAATGCGCAGATGTATTTTCTGTGGGGAAAGTGGTAAAAAACCCGTGGCGTTCATCGGTTTTTCCACCAATATTGAAGCGGTAAAAGTAGCGGGTAAAAGCCTCCAAATTGCTAAGTTTAATGATAGCCGTTGAATCGTTGGCAGCATCTACAGGCACTTGCACACTGCGTGGCGACGAAAATGACGAATCGGTGGCGTATTGCAACTCCACCATGTCGCTTGCCGGGCATCTGACAAAAATTTTGCACGACGAATCGGTAACAGCACCAATAACAGGTCCGTGGCTAATATACTGTGCCTCGCACAAAGCCGGCAATAACAAAAAGGCTAGCAACAAGCGCATACAACAAAGTTTGCGGGTAAAAATAATGCATCTACCCTAATATCCAAGTTTTTGAAATTCAGGGTTATTTGTGTTCAAACGCCCTCTTTTTTGAGTCTTGCCGCGTACGCTGTTTCTGTGCTTTCATCTACCCCGATGCAGCACATAAAAAAAGCCTGCCGCAAATTGCAACAGGCTCTATATCAATTGAGTGACTCGGTTGGGATTCGAACCCAAGACCCTCTCCTTAAAAGGGAGATGCTCTGCCAGCTGAGCTACCGAGTCGGCTTATTTCCCGTTTGGGGCTGCAAATGTAATCTACTTTCTTTTTTGCCCAAATATTTTTGAAAAAAAATTACTCTGACTTGATTTTGTAAGGCTCAAAAGGCAAGCTATCGTCAAATAAATAGCGGTAGGTCAAGTGCTTTTTTGCCACGTGTGCATTGATATTCTGCATCAACGCCGCCATCCGCTCATTGAATTTGCCCACCCAGCTAAGCTCCACGGTATTGTATTGCCAGGTTTGCGAAACGGTTTTGTAAAAGCGGTAAATCATCACCGTTTCCACACCGTACTTTCGGTATTTTGGCACCACGCCAAACACAAGTCCCTTGGCGCGCGTCATTTTTCGCACGTTTTTCAGGTACAAAAACCTGAGTTTATTCAAAGCGGTCATTTTGCCTTCCATGTGTGCCAAAAGCTGGTTTACATCCGGTATCATTACCATTATGCCGGCGGGCTCGTTGTTTACGTAGCCAAACCAAATAAAATCTTCTATCAGAATATTTTTCATGGCTTTCATGGTGCTCATTACCTGCTCCACGGTTATGGGTTTAAAGTTTACAAACTTCTCCCAGGCGCTGTTGTAAACGGTCACAAAATCGCGTGCAAAACGCTCTACCTCGGCCATTCTGAAATGCTCAAACTTAAATCCCGGCTTGCGGCTTATCCACTCCGCCACTTTGGTAAAACGCTTGGCATCAAAACTTTGCCTGTCTATTCGGTAGGTGTCTTGTTCTATGTATTGCCTGAATCCATAATTTTCAAAAAACCGCCGGTAATAGGCCGGATTGTAATTTTCGAGATAAGTTGGCTGGGTAAAACCGTCCACCAGCAATCCCCAGAATTTATCTCTTTCACCAAAATTTATGGGGCCATCCATGGCTTTCATCCCGTGGGCTTCCAACCAGTTTTTAGCAGTGTCCATCAGCAACTTGGCCGCATCTTCATCATCAATGCATTCAAAAAAACCCATGCCGCCCACCGGGTAAGGCGTTTCCTGCTGTTGGTTGAGGTCATAAAAAGCAGCCACCCTGCCAATGGGCGTTCCTTTTGTATTCAACAATACCCAGCGAATGGCTTCTCCATTGTTGAAAGCGGGATTTTTAGTTGGATTAAACACAAATTCAATGTCGCTTTCCAACGGATACACATAGTTGGAGTCGCTGTGGTAGATGGTTTTTAGCGTCTTGTGAAAAAGCGCTTTGGTCTTCTTGTCATGTACTTCCAACACCTTCATTGTGCGAATTTTATCACCTTTGCAAACTTCAACAAAAAATTGAATGGAAATTAATGGTGCGGTGCTTTTCATTTTTGCCTTGCAACACCTGCGTAGCAACAGATGGTGTTGGGCAATAAAAAGCTGCTTCACCACAACAAATTACGCATGAAAGTAGCCATCATCACCGGAGCCTCATCAGGCATTGGCAAGGCTTGCGCGGTGGCCTTTGCCCGCCGCGGATACCACACCGCCATAGCCGCTCGCAACCTAAGCCGGCTCAACGAAACAAAGGCCGAGTGCGAAAAACATGGCGTGCAATGCATAGCAGTGGCCTGCGATGTGAGCGTGGAAGCCGACTGCAAACAGTTGATTGACGAAACGCTGAAAGCCTATAACCGCATAGACGTGTTGGTAAACAATGCAGGAATTTCTATGCGAGCGGTTTTTGAAGACCTTGATTTGAAAGTACTTAAGCAAAGTATGGACATCAACTTTTGGGGCATGGTATATTGCACCAAATACGCCATTAAACACCTTATAGCAAGCCAAGGCACTGTGGTTGGTGTATCGAGCATAGCGGGTTTCAGAGGCTTGCCTGCCCGCACCGGATATTCCGCTTCAAAGTTTGCCATGAACGGTTTTTTAGAAGCCCTCCGAACCGAAAACCTGAAAACAGGTTTGCATGTGCTTACCCTTTGCCCGGGCTACACCGAGAGCAATATAAGAAATACCGCCCTTACCGCCGATGGCAGCCAACAAGGCGAATCACCGCTGAACGAAGGCAAGCTGATGACTGCACAGGAAGTGGCAGAGCACATGATAAAAGCCATTGACAAGCGCAAAAAAGTGTTGATACTGACACCAATGGGCAAAGTCACCGTTTTGCTCAACAAATTGTTCAATTCGTTTATGGACAAAATGACCTACAACTTTGTAAAAAAAGAGCCCGATTCGCCATTTAAATAACCGACGGATCATGGCAGTAAAAAAGCCAAAAAATAACCAAGCGCATAAATGAAAGTGTTGCGTTTGCAGATGAAGAAAACACCTTTTTGAGAACCGAAAATCAGATTTCAGCCATTTTGGTGAAGCCTTAAGCATATAATGAACAAGCAATAAAATGAATATAAAAGAGCGCATAGAACAAGAAGCCATTAAAGCCGCACAAAAACTTTACGGCATTGAAGAAAATACCAGTGTACCCGTACAAAAAACCCGCAAAGAGTTTGAAGGTGATTATACCCTTGTGGTGTTTCCCTTTACCAAAGCGGCCCGCAAAAAGCCCGAGCAAATAGCCGAAGAAATAGGCCACGAACTGCAAGAAAGCATTGCAGAGGTGGAAGCATACAATGTGGTAAAGGGCTTTTTGAACCTGAAACTCACCACCGATTTTTGGGTAAATGAAATAGCCCTGCTGCAAAGCGGCGGCAAGCAAAGGCTGGAAAAAGTGGCCGCTCCCGACAAAATAATGGTAGAGTTTTCATCGCCCAATACCAACAAACCCCTGCACCTGGGCCACGTGCGAAACAACCTGCTTGGCTACTCCATTGCCAATATTTTGGCTGCCCGCGGACACGAAGTGGTAAAAGCCAACCTGATAAACGACCGCGGCATACACATTTGCAAAAGCATGCTGGCCTGGCAAAAAAGCGGTAAAGGCGAAACGCCGGAAAACAGCGGAACCAAAGGCGATAAACTCGTGGCCAAATACTACGTGGATTTTGAGCGCGAATACCAGGAAGAAATAAAACAACTGGTGGCACAGGGTATGGAAAAAGACCAGGCAAAACGCGAAGCGCCCTTGCTGAAAGAAGCACAGGAAATGCTGCGCAAATGGGAAGCCGGCGACCCTGAAGTGCTGTCGCTGTGGAAAACCATGAACGGCTGGGTATATGAAGGCCACAACAAAACCTACGAAAGTCTGGGCGTGAGTTTTGACCAATTTTACTACGAAAGCAACACCTATTTGCTGGGCAAAGACCTTATAAATGAAGGCCTGGAAAAAGGGGTTTTCTATAAGCGCGAAGATGGTTCGGTGTGGTGCGATTTGACCGCCGATGGCCTGGACGAAAAGCTGGTGCTGCGAAGCGATGGCACCTCGGTGTATATGACCCAAGACATTGGCACCGCCGAACTCAAATACCAGGACTACCATATAAACCGCTCCATTTATGTGGTGGGCGATGAGCAGGAATACCACTTTAAGGTGCTTAAGCTCATAATGCAAAAGCTGCAACGCCCCTACGCCAATGGCATTTACCACCTGAGCTACGGCATGATAGACCTGCCCACCGGACGCATGAAAACGCGTGAAGGCACCGTGGTTGATGCCGATGACATGATATTTGAAATGCGCGATGTGGCACGAAAACAAACCGAATTGTTGGGCAAAACCGAGTCGCTGAGCGAACAGGAATTGCAAGCTCTCTACACGAATCTAGGGCTCGGCGCGCTCAAATACTTTCTGCTAAAAGTTGACCCCAAGAAGCGCATGGTGTTCAATCCAGAAGAATCCATTGATTTTCAAGGAAATACCGGCCCATTTATCCAATACAATTTTACCCGTATCAAAAGCGTGGAGCGCAAATTGGGACACCATTTGGCAAGCATAGCCGTAGAACAAATACCCGATACCTTGAGTGCGCAGGAACGAGAATTGTGCATGATGCTCTACAGCCTGAATGAAGTACTGGCGGAGGCCGAAAACAACTACAGCCCCGCGGTAATAGCCAACTACTGCTACGAGTTGGCAAAAACCTTCAGCAGTTTTTACGCCGATAGCCCTGTTATCCGCGAAGAAGATGCGGCAAAGCGCAATTTCCGTCTGGCTCTCATCCATCAAATTGAACAAACCCTGTCTTTTAGCGCATCGCTGCTGGGCATTACCCTGCCGGAATATATGTAGTTGATGTGCTGATTTGCTAATTTGCTGATGCGATGATGTCAATTTGAAAATGATGGGATTATCTGGCTCGCGTTGCGAGGTCAAAACCCCAACAAACCCTACCGTCATTGCGGACTTGATCCGCAATCTTTTGAGTTGAAATACGAAACAATCAGTTTGTTCATCACCTATCACTTATCACCAATTATTTCAGGAGTGCTAATTTGCTGATGCGATGATGTCAATTTGAAAATTTGGAGATTTGAAAATGATGCGATTTTCTTGTTTCGTTGCCAACGAGATTCAAGATGGACTTTTCGATTTGCTGTGTACGAATGTCGTGATGAAAGGATAACTTGGCTCGCGTT
>WGNN01000109.1 GCA_016124515.1 bacterium | reverse complement strand
CTCGCGTTCAAAATTCATATCCATTTGCTGCCCTTCGCAAACTTCAAGTGCCGTTTTATTATAAATATGCATCAAATCATCACGAAATGGCGCTTCAATTTCCATGAGCAATTGGTAGGTTTTTACCAACAGGGCATCGCCTCCTAAAATAGCCGTGGCTTCGTCCCATTTTTTATGTACCGATGGCTTTCCTCTACGCAAGTCGGCATGGTCCATAATATCGTCGTGCATCAAACTAAAATTATGGAATAACTCAACCACAAGGGCCATTTTTTTTGCGGCTTCATTCACTCCGCCACATACATCGGCAGCCATCAACACCATGATGGGGCGCAACCTTTTGCCACCCAAACTCAAAATGTATTCTATTGACTCATAAAGATTTGCAGGTTGTTTAGGCAAATCAAATCCTGCTATCACATCGGCTAATAGTTGGCTGTATTTATCAATTGCTTTCATGTACGTAAAAACGGCTTGCAGAGCCATTTGTTTAGAACCGCGAAACTAACGGAGAGTTTCGGCTGAATGGGTGTTTTTTCTTAAATATTGTCCAATAGTGTTTACTGCCAATAACAAAAGAAAAATAGCCAAACCCGGCGACCAAACCAACCACCAGGCTTTGAAATGGTCTCTCCCATCGGCCAACACCTTGCCCCAGGTTACCACATCATCGGGTATGCCTATTCCCAAAAACGACAAGGATGATTCGGCCAAAATAGCGGAAGCCACCCCAAAAGTAAAGGCCACCAAGGCAGGCCCCATAGCATTGGGTAACAAGTGGTTGAAAATAATTCGCCAATGGCTCATCCCCATCAATTTACAGGCGTGCATATAGTCTGACCGCCTTATTTTCAAAACCTCGGCTCTTGTGTATCTTGCTATTGAAATCCAGGCCGTGAAACCAATCAGCAAAATCAATAAATAAATTCCCGGTTTTATGATTACCGAAACCACTATCAGCAGAACCAAAACAGGTAATCCGTCAACAAACTCTACCAAGCGGCCAATCATATTATCAAGTGGCAAATGCATCAATTTACCACCTTTTATTTTTTTAATGGATAAAAGTAATTTCCCCAACCACCAAAAGAGCAATATTATTAATACAAAAACAAGTAAACTTATAAAAACCTGAACCAAAGCCAACTCATTCGATTGTTCAAAAGCCCGTTTAATCACATATTTTCTTATTACAAATGCATAAAAATAAGCGGGGATAATTGACATTAAAAGAAGCAGGAAATGAAGTCGCTGCATGGTAATTCCTTGGTTGCCAAAATAGCCGGCCAAACTGCCCAATACCAAGCCCAAAACCAGGGCTATCAACATAGAAATAAGGCCCACTTGAATGGATACGCGGGTTCCGTGTATCATTCGAGCGAGGGTATCTTCGCCCAGTTGATTGGTGCCCAGCCAATGGGTTCTCTCACCATTTTGGCTACCCGGCATTTTATAGTCTGCACTGCCAATATGGGTTTTTAATGGCGAAAAAGGCACCGGCGGATACAAGGCATACAGCCCTTCAACTGCGGCAAGGTTTTTATAATCGCAACTTACTTTTGTGCCGTTGTCCAGCACCAATACTTTTTGTCCGCTAAAAAGCGGATAATATTTATGGTTATTATATCTAATGTAATAAGGCACATCATTGGCAAGGTACGGCGCGCACAAGGCAACTATAATAAGGGAAAACACAAAATAAACCGACAGCCTGAAACCCAACGGAGTGGTGCGCAACAACCTCTTTATCATAGCCTGTGTAGTTTTATCCGCGGATCAAAAACGGTGTATAAAATATCGGAAATAAGATAGCCTAAAACACTCAAAACCGCCGAAATGGTAAAAATAGCCATCACCACATTGATGTCATTTTTAAGGCTTGCCTTCAGCAATTCCTGCCCCATGCCCGGAATGGCAAAAATGGTTTCAACCACTACGCTGCCACTGAAAAGTGCGGGTAATATGGAAGCCGTAACTGTAATAACCGGCAACAAAACATTGCGCGCAGCATGTTTAAACAGAATTCTTGGCTCCGAAAGTCCCCTCGCGCGTGCCGAAAATATATACAAGCTATCCATAGCTTCTTCGGTTCCTTTGCGCACCATACGCGTAAGCACGGCGTATGAGTGGTAAGCAAGCGTAAGCACAGGCAAAACCAAAAATGGCACGCTGCTCCATCCAATACCATTGCTGTGCAAATAGTCATTGGCCGGACGCAAACCACCGGGAGGAAACCAATTGAAATATTGCGGATTAGCAAAATAAACCAGCAGCAATGTGGCCAGCCAAAACGAGGGAATGGTGTATAATAAAAACAGAAATGAATTGAAAATTGATGTCCAGCTTTTGTGTTGAAAATACCCGAGTACAAGCCCTGAAATAATGCCCAACAACAGGCTTATACCAATAGAAAGTGCCGATAATAACAGGGTAACCGGCAGTGCTTTGGCTATGCGGCTCCACACCGTTTTCTTGTTTTGCACCGACAAGCCAAAATCTCCGCGTATGATGCCTTTTCTTTCGTTTCCATTGCCAAAGAGCCAAATGTGGTATTGGTTGTTTGGGTAAAAATGCAATGTGGGCACAAACTGTTTCCAACGGCTTTTTTGCATATACGCAGTGTGGAGCATTTCAATCAAATTGTGTATGCCTGTTTTTTCCTCTTCACCAACCAGCTTTTCTATATGCGTTAAAAAGGCCTCATGCTCAGTAAATTTTTTATAAATCCCAAATTGCTGAATTGCAATCTGTATTTCGCGGTTTTGAGCCAGGTTTTTATTATACAGCACTTGTTCCTCAAATTGCCTGAAATAGGGCAACAAAACACGACCCGAAAAACCATCATAACATGCTTCTTTAAACAGGGAACGCAAGGAAGGATCGTTGATTAAATAATAATTTGCAGGAAAGGTAGCAGGGCACAACTGTAGGTAAAACACCGGCAAGTTGTAACCCAACTGTTGCCTTATACGTTTTTTTTGCTGCCATTGCTGTTCGGCATTTCCCTTGGTTCCAATATCATCGCCACGACCCAGCCACACATCCACCGGATCGGTAGGCGAATTGAGCGACAAACTGAAGGTAATAATAGTGAGCAGCACAACCACAAGCAGCGATTGCAACAACCGCTTTAAGAGGTATGTTACTCTTGTTTTCAAGGTTTATTCATCGGTTTTCAACTCAAGGCTGTTGAGCATCACAAACGGCATTACCCCACTGCATTGTACGTTTTTGTATTTATTGCTAACCAAAATTCCGCGGCGCCCGGTACTTATATATATGTAGGGTAGTTCGTTGTGCAAAATCTCCTGTATTCGGAAGAGCATTTTCTTTCTTTTTTCCAAGTCAAAAGTGCGGTACGCCTCTCCCATCAATGAGTCAACCACCGGATTTTCATAACCTGAAAAATTATTTCCCATGGGGAATTCTTCCGAGTCGAACAAAGGAAAAGGATAACTTGGGCCGGGTGAATTGTTGATGCTGAACAAGAAGCAATCGAAATTATGTTCCTTCATAAGCACTTCGCGCCAGTTTTCAGGGCTTTCGAGTGTTACCTCTATACCTGCTTCTCTAATGCCATCGCAAAACATACGCGCTACCGCCTGAAACAAGGGGGCGGGCGGACAAAGGAAAACTAGACTCAATTTGGATTTTTTGCCATCAATTAGTTTATCAAGTACGCCATCATTATCGCTATCGGTCCAGCCTGCTTCTGCCAAAAGTTTCAAGGCGGTTTCTCTGTTGTAGTCGTAGAGTGTCAGGTTTCTATTATACTCAGCCTTGTTTGGCGAAATACTGCTAGTAACTCTAATAGCCGTACCGTTTGACAGTTTTTCCATAGCCAAATCTATCGGTATTAGGTGGGCAAGCGCCTTTCGCACCAAAGGATCGGCAAAATAAGGAGTGCGGTGCGACACATCAGGGCGCAAATTGAGCGCAATAAGTGTGTGTGAATAGAGCGGCTCCATATTCACATTATAATGGTTGGTAATATTGGTATCGCTTGTCAATTCTGCCAATTCTTTGCTGTTGAAGCCCATACTCACATCCACCAAATGGTTTTTCAAATCGAGCATACGTGCGGTATAGTCGGCAGAATATTTCAAAACGATATCGTCAACCACGTTGTGCGCAAACGCATAGCCATTGTCTTGCTGCCACACTTGTTCTTTTTTGCTGAGCACCACACCGCTTTCGTCCCATTTTACAATTTTGTAAGCACCCAAACCATTTATATTGTCGAGCTCAGTACCATATTTTGCACTCATAAAAACGTTGACCCATTCTTGCAGGGAAGGCGTTTTGAGCGAATCGTAATGCTGCTTCATCTGCGCAAACGAAAAACTACCCAGCACATTGGCCGAGTCGTAAAATGATGCCTGCAACACAGGGTATTCACTCATCATATATACATCGTCAATGTTGGCTTCTTCGTAAAAAATATCCAAGGTGTGCGGATCTATTATTTCTACCCGGCTCATGTTATAAAAGGTACTCAGGCTTATCACATCATTAAGCGCCATGCACAAATTGGCCTTAATGCTAAAAGCGATGTCGGCACTTGTTACTTCAGAGCCATCGTCAAAGCGGGCTGCGGGGTTCACCTTGCAGCGGTACGAGGTACTTGTTTTGTTGAACTGCGGCATTTCGGCCAGCACCTCCGGAACCAAATCGTGGCTAATGATATCCTCGCGCACCATGTAGCCATGAATGTAGGAGAAAATTTCGAGGCGCTCTTGTGTGTGGTTACTTACCGGATGCAGGGTTTCAGGAATATTGAGAATATGGCTCACGACCACATTTCGCTCCTTATTTTCAGCAGAATCGGGTCCGCAGGCGTACATGAAGCATCCAAGAAGTAAGACTAAAATTCCAGTTCGCATCGAATTTTGATTTTGCACAAATATAGAGTAGCCCTGCTTTGCAAGCCCGCGAGAAAAAAAATGAAAATAGTCGGCATTTTTATTTTGCGGTTAGCGAACTGAGCAATTACATTTGCGCTCCGTTTTAGGAGAGGTGCCAGAGTGGTAATGGAGCGGATTGCTAATCCGTCACCGCCTTCAAGCGGTGCCAGGGTTCGAGTCCCTGTCTCTCCGCTTAAAAAAGCGCAACAAACTGAATAAGTGGTTGCGCTTTTTTGTTTGTTGTATAATTTTGTCGGAGCAATTAAAGATCATACTTTCAAATCTTCATTGTGAAAGGTTATGTAAACACCCTATATGGTTGTACCATCGTTTTCAAAACCATATAGGGCAATACAAAATGTCACATAATGAACACTTCATGCAGAATAGGAAATACTAAGAACCTTTGCCATACATAAGACTAAGATTCTTCTCTCACCCTATCACGAAGAATTTTAACTGGGTATTGAGTAAAATGCATTTAGTGTTACATTAGCTACATCTTATGTGCAACTAGGTTTTCGTCCCTTTTAATAAGAATAAGTTCTTGTTTTACAATAACAAATTCCATTTCATCAAGCTCATCAGCTCCACTAAGTATCCGATTTAATTTCTTAGGAGTCCAGAGTAGTTTGTCCTGCAGCCTTTTTGCAGCCTTTTGGTATAAAGATGAGCTGCCCGCTCTTACGGACAGCTTCATCAATTCTAACGAGAGGTCAATTGAGCCTGGTAAATTGCACATAGGTTTAAATTACCAATTCACAATCAAATGTAATATATGTAGTCAAAATAGCAACAATTAATTGAACATATCTGTACACTTTTTTACTACAACCTTTGTGCTGAAATGGTACATAAAGGAAAACTACTTGAAGAAAAAATTCGAAAGTCAGGTAAAAGCATACAAGATCTTTGTAAACAACTGGATATAAGCAGAACTACAATGTATCGTTGGTTTACAATTCCTGATCTTAACCCAAAATATCTTCGTCAGGTGGGTGAACTCATTGGCGAAACTTTTAGTGAAGACCCGGATGTGGCCATGGAAGTCCGTGAGGAAATCGTACAATACATTGCATCTGATGCACGCTGCTATGAACTCCTCAAAGAACGTAATAAGTACTTGGAAATGTATCACAAAGCACAACAGGATCTGAATCGTAAAAATGATGAATTGCTCTCCTTGTATAAGGAAAATAGCAATCTAAACCGTAAAATAAACGAACTATTGGCAGCTCGTAAATAGGCCAACATCTGCTATCTTGACTATTACGGCTCATTTCATGACTGCGTTCTATTAAGTGCAGCACATCAAATCATCACTGAAAACCCACCCTCTCCAACCATTCCAAAGACCCGTCCAGCTCCACCGAAGTGAACTCGATATGAATGACACGCCGCTTTTTCTGTGTGCGCGATTTGTCGCTGCTATGCAACAATAATGGCCGCATCAGCATTACGCCTCCAGCCTCCACCTCGCAAGTAACCGCCTCGCTGTTATCGGTAATCAATTTTTGTTCGTCATGGGTAAAACGCTTTTTGTGCGAGCCGGGCAAAACCTTTAAGGCACCATTGAGCTCATTCGTTTTATCAAGGTGAATCCTGACAGTGAAAGTTTGGTGGTTTACTTCTATCGGCGGCCACACACTGTTGATTCCATTTTTGAAGGTCCATTTTTCAAACCCTTCCTGTGCCAATTTTTCTTTAACATTAATAGGAATATCCTGGTGCCAGGGCACAAAGCAATTGGCTTCGGCAGGCTTGTCAAAGTATATTGATTTTACCACAAAAGCCTTTGGATCAATGGCATTTACCAGTTTTTTCAGGTTTTCGTTAAAGACCAATTTCAGCAATTCAGGATACGATTGAAACAACTGCCTAAGGCCGTAGGTGGCAGCACTTGGCGGCGGCAATATGGTGCTTATTTTGCGCAAATCTCTTCCCGAATAAATATGGTTGACAATGGCATAGCCCCTATGTTGCAATTGCTGTTTTGCGGCAAAAATTCCCTTTTCGCTCAATTCGGTTTTGTAAATGTCAATACTGTTCTCGAGCCGCTGCAAAATGCGTCTTTTCAAGTTTGGCGGCGATATTACTTTCACTCCGTCACCAAATGCGAGTATTTCTTTTTCAAGTTCAAAATTGTGCTGCACTTCAAACGAAATTACCGTGCCGTAGGGCGTGCGCTCAAGCAACTTTTGGCTGTGATGAAAAGGTTTGGTAAGCACATAGGGCGCATGCAATTGGCTCACCCACAGCCGCACTTCAATTGGTTTTACCCCGGGCGAAGCACTTACACCAATGGCATTTTTAAAAAAGGTGGTGGCATCAAAATCAGGATTTTCTCTGTACGGAATATGGCTCCGGGTGATGGAAACAATGCGATCGAGTGCCAAAAACAATATGTCGCTACGTTGGTCAACTGAGCCTATAATAAACCATCGGTTTCGGTATTCCTTTAGCAAATACGGATGAAAAAGATACACCTTGGGCGAACGCGCTTTAAATGATTGGTAGGCAATATTCAAACTATATTGTTTGATGATGGCCTGATACAAAGTACTTAAATGTTCAAGCCCTTTCAGGTTTTCATTTTTCTCTATATCTATTACACTCGGTGTTTTGGTTTTTTGCGCATATATATGGTCTTCAAGCTTTTGTACCATGCCATCAAGTTCTCTGAAATGCGAAAATCCCTGAAATTGCTTCATAAACTCCACCACCTCCGATAATTTACCAAGATCTTGTTCGGTGAGTGGAATATTTGTTATTGAATAGTCGGGGTCTTCGTATAAATAGTATTTTTTTTCCTTTACAATAATCGGGGCATTATAGCCCAGTTTATCGCTGCGCATCATTTGTATATCGCCCTGAATGGTGCGGCGGCTTACACCGGTATCAATGCCTTCATATTCATAGAGTGCTTCGCCGCAGGCATCCATCAAATCGTCTAATGTCCAGCGTCTGTAGCGGTTTTGCAGGCATTTGTCTATTGTTTTGTAACGGATAAGCGCATTGCGATTTACGGGCACGGGTATTTTTTTTTGCAAAAAGTACCACTTATTTTCAATTGCGCAAATAGGCTGCGCACTTGGGTGAAAACATTTGACCCGTCAACAACAAAAAACAAGAAAATGGCAACAAGAAGTAGCAACAACAATGGTTTTTTAACCAAGTTATTCAACCGAACCGCATTTACAGAAAATGGTGCCATTTCTAATATAACTACCGAAAGTGCGGTACTGGATTACTTTGCCAAAAGCGGCACCTACCGCGACCGAGAGTTGGAAATGGTTTTTGCAGATATGAACCGCTTGTGGCACGAATCGCCCGAAATGACCTTGCAAATTATTTTTTACAACCGCATGATTACCCGCAACACCGAAGGATTTTTGGAAAGCGACAAAGTGCAAAAAGGTCAGGGAAACCGCAGTGAATTCAGGAAATGTCTTATTTGGCTGGCCAAAACACATGCCGATGTTTTGTATAAAAACTTGTGGTTGGTGCCCGTGGCCGGTTGTTGGAAAGATTTATGGCATCAGGATTTGATTGATGTACTCGATCATGAAAGCGTGTTTAACCTCATTGCCCAAGGTTTGCAAGACCAGTATAATGCTGCTTTATTGGCAAAATATTTACCCAAATACAGGTCAAAATCTAATACATACAACGAGCGCCATATAGCCTTGAATGCTTTTGCAAAAGGCTTGATGAAATACATGAAATGGAATGAAGCCCAATACCGAAAGTTTAAGTCAGGCGGCAAGGCACATGATTTTCAGCGTATAATGTGCGCCAATAAATGGGAAAGTTTGCAATTTTATACCATTCCCGGCAAGGCTTTGTTTCAGTTGGTAAACAACAAAGGCGCCGACCGAAAAACCGCCTTGGAGCGACATGATTTGGAATATAAATACCTGGAGTGGACTGATAATCAGCCTGTAGCAAAATTTACCGGCTATGTATATGAATTGATGCACGCCGTGAAACACAACATGACTGCCGTGCAGCAGACTACCATTGACAAACAATTTGATGGTTTGATTGCCTTAGCCGAAATGGACCAAAAAATTAGAGAAAATGTGTGGTGCGCATTAGATACATCGGGTTCCATGATGGCGCCCGTAGCTAATACCAATGCCTATAATATTTGTATCTCTTTGGGTATTTATTTTTCAAGCCTGAACAAAGGTGCGTTTAAAAACCACGTGGTTATGTTTGATGATGGTTCACGAGTGATGAAACTGACCGGAACATTTACCCAAAAAGTGCGTCAAATACAAAAAGCCAACACGGCATGGGGCAGCACCAATTTTCAATCAGTAATTACTGAAATTGTTCGGGTGCGAAAAAAACATCCTGAGATTCCGGTAAGCGACTATCCAAGTACATTGATTGTGGTTTCGGATATGCAATTCAACCCGGCAGGCAGCAATGCCCAAAGCAACTATAGCTACGCAATGCAGCGATTGGCAGAAGTAGGTTTGCCAAAAATCAGGATAGTTTGGTGGTATGTAACAGGCCGTGGCAGCGATTTTCCGAGCAATATGAATGATAAAGACGTGGTGATGATTGGCGGTTTTGACGGCTCTATTATTTCCACTCTAATTGGCGAAAAAGTAGCCCATAAATCAAATCAAGAGTCGTTAACAGCTTACGAAGCCATGCAAAAAGCTCTAAACCAAGAAGTTTTGCAACAATTTGTGGTGTAATAAATTAGCCTTTGTGCATAAAAGAATGCCTCAGCAACTCACACTTTAATCGAAATAAAGCGTGCATTCTGGTGAACAAAGGCTTTTAAATTGAAGACTGTTTCAGCACAATAATAACTTTCTGTCAAAAAAGCGAAAAAGCAGTCTGTAAACCCGGAACCTGAAGATTACCACAGCAATATTAAGTCCCGAACTGAGGGTTGCCCAAAAGGTAAACGCAGTATGAATAAGAGTAATCTGTTGGTTCCATTTTCAAACAACTGTGCTTGATGCAGTTAATCGCCAAACACTAATAGCCCTGACATCTTTCCAAAAGATTATTCGCACGGAAAATAGTGCCTATTTTCTTTCAAATTGTTTCCCCGCCTTCATGTGGAAGGCGGGCACGCAAAGTAATGGTAATTTAAATGATAAAACTCAAATGCAACTATGGAAACTCAACCCATTTTTGGTATCTATTTTATCGAGTATGAACCTGATACTTGCTATATCAAAGCAAATAAAGAAGGTCTTGCATTGTTCGTTGAACTACTACAAAAAGCCTCTGATTCAATTGAGAGCGAAGAGCAAATACCCATTTTCGAAGGTGAAAGCTGGATTTCCCCGGACTGCGATATCACTATCCGGCATATTGAATTTTCAAACAGAGATAATGTTATTGACACAGAGCCTGACTCAAGTTATGTTCAAGACGCCTTCTTCAAGTTTGGTTGTTTGGGCGCTTTCGCGATGTTAATTTTATTCATTCTGGTGGGATTTTCTACGGTAATCAAGTGGCTCTTTCAGTAGAATAAGACCTTTTGGTGTCAGGTATCGAAAGAAAATATTGATCCATTATGAATAAGATTTAGTGAATTCATCGAGTCCACACAAGGCAACTCACTTGTTTAGATTTCTCCTGAAGTCGAAATGACAGAAGGACTGAAACAATTCAATTTATTATCCTACTGACTTTCTGTTATTTAACTTAATTTTTTAGTACTTTAATTGCAGCTTCAATAATTTTCCCTTGGCTCGGCATAATATATTCAACTGCCATTTCAGCTTTAAACCATTTGGCCTGCTCCATTTCCGGAAATGATATGTGATTGCCTGAGTCTTTCGGATGTTCAAGCTCAATCATTTGTGAAGAGATGCTATTTACTTTAAAATTACCCGCTATTAAAAACACTGCTACAGTTTTACCCTTCCTTAGTTTAAAATCTCCCAGAAATTTTAAATTGCCGTCAATGGAAAGCCCGGTTTCTTCCATAAACTCTCTTCGCGCTGCTTCTTCATTGGTCTCACATTCAAGAATTTCACCTTTCGATATTGTCCAAACACCTCTATTTTTTTTGGTGTAGAATGGTCCACCAGGTTTAAAAAGTAAAAACTCAAGTATTGAACCCAACTTTCTGTACATCAATATTCCCGCTGAATATACCATAATGCTTTTCTACTTTTAACCCGCCACATAACTGAAAATCTCTCCAAAGTCCAGACACGGCTGATAACTAACTCTAAACCGCCTTTAAACTTTAAACTTCAAGCCCTTAAACTCCCCTCTCCTCTGAGAATCTTTTCCATTTTCTTTCCTTTCGCCAGCTCATCAACCAATTTGTCGAGGTAGCGCACCTGTTGCGTCAATGGATTCTCAAGCTCTTCAACGCGGTATCCGCAAATTACTCCTTTTATCAGACCGGCATTTGGGTGCAGGGTAGCGCGATCAAAAAACTCTTTGAAGGTTACTTTTTCGGTAATTAATTGTTGCAGGGCTGCTTCGTCAAATCCTGTCAACCAATGGATTACTTCGTGCAACTCGGCTTTGGTTCTCCCCTTTTTTTCAACTTTGGTAATATAATGCGGATACACCGAGGCAAAACTCATTTGGGCAATCTTCGCGTCATGTTCAGGTGTGGTTTTCATTTGGTATGGCTTGTTTCTTGTCCGCGCAATTTAATAAGCATCATCCAATTTTTCATTTAAGTAGTTTGCATCATTTCTCATACAAATTCTAATCTTTTCATAAAAACCAAAACTACGCAAATACACTGCGCACAAGCAACCAACCTTTGATTCATCAAACACAAGGAAGTTTTCAATACAAAACAGAAAACTCCTGATTATGAAATGTTTAATATTATGAAACAAGTTATTTCAAGCGAAAAATTGCCCATCAAATTGTGGCTCGACGACCTTGAATCAGGCGCATTGGCCCAAACCAAAAACCTGGCCAACCTGCCTTTTGCCTTCAAACACATTCCCCTCATGCCCGACTCGCACCAAGGCTATGGCATGCCCATAGGTTCGGTATTGGCTACAAAAGATGTAGTGGTGCCCAATGCCGTGGGTGTGGATATTGGTTGCGGCATGTGCGCCATGCGAACTGATTTGCAGGAAATAACCACCGATCAAATTAAAAAGACCCTGGGCGAAGCAAGAAAAAGAATACCGCTGGGAATGAACTGGCATGCCGAAAAACAAGATGCACAGTGGATGCCCCAACTACCTGATAAAGAGCTAAAAATAGTTATGCGTCATTATGAAAAAGCCCAAAAGCAAGTAGGCTCTCTGGGTGGCGGCAACCACTTTGTAGAGTTGCAAAAAGGTTCTGACGGATATATATGGATCATGATTCACTCAGGCTCGAGAAACCTTGGCTACGCGGTGGCCAAACACTACAACCACCTGGCTCAAAGACTCAATGAGCGTTTCCACTCTGTGGTAACTCCGGGTATGGAGTTGGCTTTTCTTCCGATTGAGACAAACGAAGCGCACGATTACATGGCCGAAATGAACTACTGCATTGCCTTTGCGCTGAGCAACCGAAAACACATGATGCACTCCATGACCGAAGCACTGAAAGAGGTAATGGGAGATTTTGAAACCGACGAAATCATTAACAAAAGCCACAATTTTGTCGCATGGGAACACCATTTCAACAACAATGTGCTAGTGCATAGAAAAGGGGCCACTCGCGCACAAGCCGGCGAATTGGGTATGATTCCCGGCTCGCAGGGCAGCAGCTCATTCATCGTAAAAGGCCTTGGAAACGCCGACAGTTTTGAATCGTGCAGCCACGGTGCCGGTAGAAAAATGGGTAGAAAGCAAGCCGTTCGTGAGCTCGATTTGGAAGCCGAAATAGCACATTTGGAAAGCAAAGGTGTGGTGCACGGTATCAGACATGCCAAGGATTTGGACGAAGCGCCTTCAGCTTACAAAAACATTGATTTGGTAATGGAAAACCAAACAGACTTAGCCGAAATTGTGGTTGAGCTGAAGCCACTTGGCGTGTTGAAAGGATAATACAGGTTGGAATGCCCATTACACTTGTTGCTTTTTCATTATAACAAAAAAATAAACTCAAGAAAAATCACAACAATTTTTCAAACAGAGCTTGCCGGTATTTTTTTAACCCGAGCCGAAATAATAATAAAAGGGGGAAGTAGCCAAAAACTTCCCCCTTCATTTGCTACCCTCCTATAACTTCTGAAATATTCATTGGGTATAATTTCTTTATCGCATGAATTTTTTCGCGGTGGCGCAATTCATCAAAAGTTTGCTGGTAAAGCTTTTCGGCAGCTTCATCGCGCAGTGCATGATACGCTGCGGCTATACGGTCTTGCACCATTATATATGTTGCATAGCCGGCTCCTTCTGCAGTGTTCAATGAAATAACAGCCTTTTCAGGACTCACCGACCATTCCTTCACTTGGCCTCGGTTGTTCACAAACTTCATGACAATTTCGGTGAGATCTTCTACCGCCACCGGGCCCTTGTTTACCATTATTTCGCTGTTGGCATTGATGTATATACGCATGATATTGCGCTCATGCATGGGCCTTTTCTCAGCCTTCACATCAGGTGGCAACTTGCGCAACAGGCCTTTGTCATCTTCAATTGTGGTGGCCACCAAGAAAAATATCAGCAGCAGAAAGGCAATGTCGGCCATTGATCCTGAGCTTACTTCGGGCAATCTCCTTCTCATTTTTGCGGTTTTTATTATTTGTAGGTAAAACGCAACAAAGCCTCGATTGAATGCGCCGCCAATGGAAGCAAAACCATCGATTGTGAAGTGAAAAGGTCTCTGTAATTGAACCGCAGCCAATAGCTTTGCAACCAATGAAGTTGCTTCATTACATAGCCGTTTTTCTGGTGTTGGCCACTCCCCTGTGGAACCAATCCGGTGTGTATCAGTTGGAAATATGGTTGTGCAAAGTAAAATTCATTTCGCTGGCGGCGCAAAGCAATCAGTTTGACAACCAACTAGTTAAATTAAACCTGAGCCGCACCGAAGCGGAACAGCTCCATTGGAGAAACTCATTTGAACTTAGCTACAAGGGCAAAAGCTATGATGTGGTAAAATCGTTGAACCAAAACGACAGCAGCACCCTTTTTTGCCTGGCCGATGCGGAAGAAGACGAGCTGAAAAAGAAATTGCACAACTGGTTTATCGCCAAGGGCAAAAATGGCAATCCACAAGATGCCGACCCTGGGTATTTGTCAAAGAAAATATCAGAGCTTTATTACCATTATTTACCAAGGTTCAGTTGGTATATTCCTTCCCGCAATACACAAAATCAGTTTTACTTCAATCCAACCGAAAGCAGGGCTTTATTACACATCAAAGGCGATCCACCCGAAACATCTACCTGCTAAAAAACACATTTAAGAGAAAACAACTTATTTCACGAAGGTCAAAACCTGAAAATTCAAAAAGCACGGGTCATTAAATTATGATTTAATAATCATAACTATTGAACCTACGGCAAATTGATCTTTCCGTGCACACATGTTGTTTTCCAGGCCATCATTTTTTTACCAATTTCTCCTTCTTTTTTTTAATACTAATGAAATACCTGATATGTATATCGTGGCTGCTGCTTTGCCATGCCAATGCAAAAGCACAAACCATCTATGTTTTTGACAATGAAACCAAGCTTCCGCTCGAAAATGTGGTATTGCAATTCAAAATAAGCGGCCAAAGCTACACAAGCAATTCACTGGGCATCATCAATTTAGACAGCAACGTAAAAGCAAGCGACACCGCTACTTTTCAACTTTTGGGCTATAAAATGTACCGCATTAGCCTTGCTCAATTAAAATACCAAAACTACAAAGTGGTGTTGTACCGACTATCGTTTTCGCTTGAGCATGTGGTAATTGTAGCCAACCGTTGGCAGCAACCCTTTGACCAAGTGGTGCAGCAATCGGTTGAAATTACCGCCGAAGCAATAGCACACAACAATCCGCAAACGGCTGCCGATATGCTGGGGCAAAGTGGTGCCGTTTTTATTCAGAAGAGCCAACAAGGCGGTGGCAGCCCCATGATCCGCGGTTTTGCCACCAACCGCCTGCTTATAAGTGTTGACGGTGTGCGTATGAACAATGCCATTTTCAGAAGCGGCAATCTGCAAAATGTGATTTCAATTGACCCATTTAGCCTGGCCAAAACCGAGGTGCTTTTTGGCCCCGCAAGCCTTATGCACGGCAGTGATGCCATTGGTGGGGTAATGGCTTTTTATACGCAAAACCCCGTTTTTTCGAACCAAGACAGCCTCGTAATGCAGGGAAATCTGAGCCTGCGAAGTGCCACCGCCAACAAGGAGCAAACCGCCCACTTGCAACTGAATTTCGGCAATAAAAAACTGGCCGGACTTACCAGCTATAGCTACAACAATTTTCAGGACTTGAAAATGGGCAAAAACGGCCCTGCGGATTACCTGCGCACCTTTTCGGTGAAACGCATCAATGGCAAAGACAGCATGCTTGCCAACCCGCAACCGCTATTGCAACTCAACACAGGCTACAGGCAACACAATTTCCTGCAAAAGCTCAGCTATAAGATAGGCCAAAACAGCCTCCTCAGCTACGCGCTCCATTTTTCAACCACCGGCAACTATGATCGCTACGACCGTTTGATACGCACCAAAAACAATTTGCCACGCAGCGCCGAATGGTACTATGGCCCGCAAAGATGGCAAATGCACCACTTGAGTTTTTCAAGCAAAACCGCAAGCAAATGGTGCGATGAAATGAACCTGCACCTTGCGCTTCAAAAATTTGACGAGAGCCGCTACGACCGCGATTTTGGCAAGAGCACCTTGAACGAACGCATAGAACAAGTGGCCGCCTACAGCCTCAATGCCGATTTCAAGAAAAATATTGGCGAGAAAAGCACCCTGCTTTACGGTATGGAATGGGTGTACAACAAAGTACGCTCCAGCGGCTATTCCTTTGATATTGAAACCCAACTACGCGAGGCGGGACCTGCGCGCTACCCCGGTGCCTACTGGAATTCTGATGCACTTTACCTCAATTTTGAAAAACAGCTAAAGAAAGACCTGCACCTTGAAGCGGGCTTGCGCTACAACATCTACGCATTGCAGGCGCAGTTTGACACCACTTTTTATCCCCTGCCCTTCACCCGGGCGCATTTGCAGCATGCAGCACTCACCGGCAGCGCGGGCATTTCATATACCGCCAGCGAAAGGTTGAAAATGAGTGCCGCTATTTCCACCGGTTTCCGCTCGCCCAATGTTGATGACCTGGGCAAAATATTCGACTCAGAACCCGGGGCGGTGGTGGTGCCCAACCCCAACTTAAAAGCTGAATACCTGTACAATGGCAGCGTAGGAATGGCCGCTATTGTGCACCGCAATGTCAAGTGCGAGGTAAATACGTTTTACTCTTACCTGAACCGGGCCATGGTGCGCCGCGATTTCCAACTCAACGGGCTCGACAGCATTGAATATTCGGGCGAAATGAGTAAGGTGCAAGCCATACAAAATGCGGCTTATGCTACGGTATATGGCGTGCAGGCAAGTGTGGAGGCGGAACCTGTTCGCAACCTGAAATTCTTAACCACTGTATCGTTTCAAAAAGGTTTTGAGATATTGGACAATGGCAACAAAGACCGCCTGCGACACGCTGCACCACTTTTTGGCAAAACCAGTCTGAGCTACCTTTACCACAATTTTGAATGGATGTTTTATGCCTATTACAATGGTGGCTTTACGGCGGCAAAACTCCCGGTTGAAGAAGCTGGAAAAGATTATTTATATGCAAAAGATGCTGAAGGAAAGCCCTACGCACCGGCTTGGCACACTTTCAACAGCCGCATGAGCTACGCGTACAAAAAAGTGTTGCTTGAAGTAGCGGTTGAAAATATTTTGAATCTGCGTTACCGCACATACAGTTCGGGAATAGCTGCGGCCGGCAGAAACCTGATTGTTTCCTGCCGGGTGGCATTTTGAACCTTGTAAAACCGATACGAAAACACCGAAAATACTCGCGCCTCAATCTGTGCTGAACATAAATCAGACAAGTAGGATACTTGCAAGTATGCTGCTTGTCTGATTAGAAATGGTGAAGCTTATTCCTACTGAAAAATTGAATCAGGAAGTACGCCGCCAATTTTTAATTTTCAATCTGTATTTTTCAATTTCCAGCCGCCACTTAACAGTAAGGAAATTGCATAACCCATCTCCCCCAGAATCATAGGAGCAATAAGAATGGACTCCACTGCTGCCGCAAATGCCACCGGACTTGCCACCAACAAAATCCCTACGTATTGAATAAGGTAGGCTAAGCCCGCCAGTATCAGCAGCGATTTAATGAGCAGGTTCAACCACTTTTTGCGTTTGTTGTGGTAAAGTAATCCCAGGGTAATGAGGTGCAGACCAAAAGCTATCAACCCCCAGCCCCAAATGGAATTGAAGACCGCGGCACCCGCATGGGCAAACAAAAAACCGATGCCGGTAGCCAAAAACGCCGAGTAAACCAAACGAAGCCCGCTTGAAGCTTTGGCCAAACCGGGTTTTTCATTTTTATAAAGTTTATGCACACCCAGCGAAACAAGCACATCGAGCAGTAGAATGCCTACAAGTCCAAAGGTGGCGCCCAAGCTTCCCAAGGCTGGCATGCTGATACCCGCCAAAACGGCCATGATCAATATGGACAAACCGGTAAGCCACGCAGTTTTTCCTTCCGCACCGCGTTCTCCGGCTTTTGGGTTCACAAAGCTTTTTTGGTCTTTTGGTTTCCTTGTCAAAACAGCCTCGGTTTGCTTGCCCGCATTTTCGTCTCTTGGCTTGGCTGAACTTTGTTGTGGAGCCGTCCCGTTCTCGGTACCAACCATTACTACCTGTGTTGGAGCAATTTCATATCTGCCTTCCGCATCAACAGAATGCCATTGGAGGCTTGGCAGGTTTCGTACCAATTGGTTATACGGAAGCATGATTGGCTCAAGCGCTTTTTTACGAAAATCACTTGATTTTTTGCCTGCCCGCTTGTGTCGCTTTTGCTTGGTCATAAAAGGCTTACTTTTATTGGTGCCGCGACCAAAAGAATGCTCGCCGGCCCCACTGTGAAACGATGGACAAGAAATGGGTTTCCAAGCCTTGCGCTGCACATTGCATGAGGTGCTAGCTACAAGCAGAACAAAGAGAACAAACAGGAAAATCTTTGCGAATTGCATGGTGTTTTTACCTTTATAAATTGATGATACAAAAGTATTTAGCCGGCAAAACGCAGTTCCTTGACTTAAGTTAAGAAAGCCGGAAACGAGGGAATTGTACCAATTTCTAATGACCCTAATGCCGTTTTAAAAGAAATGACAAAAAACAAATGCCTGAAAAAGAAAAAGCCCCGGAAACTCCGGGACTTTTCTATGATTTATAAGGGTTTGAAAACCGTTACTTTCTCAACAACTATTGCTCAATCTTTTGATTGGCACTGTAGTTAATTTTCAAAGCATCAGCTTTGCGCAGTTCCTGTTTTACTTCAGTTACAATACCCATACGCGTGTCCACGTCAACCTTTAGCGACCAAGTGATTTTGGTACGCAATTTCGGATCTGTGTCGGCACGTTTTCTTTCTACAAAGGCGCGCACTTCGTCCACACGGGCAAAGGCATCGTCCAATTGCAATTTGGGGGCATCGCCATACACATCGCGTTGCACGGGAGCACCCATATACAGGTATTCGGTAAGCGACTTTTGCTCAACTTTGGTAACCTCGGTAGCCTGCGGACGCATGTTTTTAACCAACAGGGTGTTTTGTCTGATAACGGTTGCCACCATGAAGAAGAAGATCAACATGAATACAATATCGGGGAGAGAGGAAGTCTGTATCCCCGGCATCTCCTTTTCTCGTTTTTTAAACTTTGCCATTTGCTTTTAATTCACGTTTGAAATATTCGGTTCCGCTTCAGAAACACGCATTGGATATGCATCCTTTACTTTGTTTACCTGCTTTTTGTCTTCCAGTTCGTCAAACTTTTTGCCGTACAACTTGGTGGCCAGGTTGTCTCTCAGTTCGCGATAGGCAGCGGCTACTTCGTTTTGTACTTGTATGTACATGTTGTAGCTGGTACCAATATCGTTTTTGAGCGAAACAATGGCATCTTGCGGGCTGTCTGAGTAGTTGGGGTTTCTGCCGTTGTTGTCAATAAAGTTTTTCACTATTGAGCGCAGGTCTTCAATTTTGGCAGGCTCGCCTTTCACCAACAGGTCGTCGTTTTGGTTTACCCATACAAACAACACGTTGCGCATGTTGGCTTTTACTTCAATGGGCTCCTGGTCTTCCTCAGGCATGGGCGGCAGCTTTCTTAATATGCCTTTGTCCTGATCTATGGTAGTAGCTACCAAAAAGAATATCAAAAGCAAGAAAGCAATATCGGCCATTGAGCCCGAGTTTATTTCTGGGACATTTCTTTTGGCCATTTGCTTTATTTTTTAATCATTGTGTAAACCGAACCTGCTGCACCTACTATTACTCCCAATATAAAAAGCACAATGGCGCTGTTTATAAAGGCTCCAATGAGTTTTGAAATACCCGGAGTAATGTCGTAGTTGACATATTTTGGCAGTACTTCGTCGCCGGCTGTGGCGTAGCATACAATAAATATTACCAACAATACAGCCGTTCCTATTATCGATTTCATGGCACCACGTGCGTCGGTCACCATGGTCATTATTGAAAATCCCAGGGCTATCAGCACACCAAGTACCAACAGCACGTAGGCTATTCTCAATCCAATATCAGTGAAAAATGCTTCCATCAATTAATATATTTAGGTTTAATGGATTAGTTGCCTGAACCAATGATTTCGTATTTGATCATCATATCAACCAAGGTGATTGATGAGTCTTCCATTTTGTTTACCAGGCTGTCAACAATAGAAGTAATGAGGTTGTAGAAGAATTGCAGGATGATGGCTACAATCAAACCGGCAACTGTGGTCAAAAGGGCCACTTTAATACCACCGGCAACTGCTGAAGGCTGGATATCGCCCATTGCTTCAATTTGGTCAAACGCCAAGATCATACCGATTACCGTACCCATGAATCCGAGCATTGGGGCAAGCGAGATGAAAAGTGAAATCCAAACGAGGCCTTTTTCTAGCAATCCCATTTGAACCGAACCATAAGATACGATTGATTTTTCTACAATGTCTATACCTTCTTTGGCACGATCCAAACCTTGGTAATAGATAGAAGCGATAGGACCACGGGTGTTGCGGGCCAGGTCTTTTGCTTTGTCAAGGTTGCCGTTTTGCAACTCAACTTCAATAGCGTTTACAAACTGACGCACATTGATCCAATTGAGCATAAGTACCACAATACGGCCAATGGCAATACCCAAACCAAGAATTAAACAAACCAATACAGGTGACATGAATTTCCAGTCACCTTGAATGAAGTACATTTTAATCATGGCGTGACCAGTAACCGTTACGGGTCCTTCGTCGGCCACTTCTTTAGTGCCTTCCTCTTTGGGTTCGGCTTTGGCAGCAGCTTTTTTTTCAGTGCCGGTTGAGTCTTCCTTGGTAGCCTCAGTTCCTTCTGTTGTGGCAGCATCTTTGCCTTCCTCGCCTGCTACGGCTTCAGTGTTTGCGTTTCCACCTTCGTTGTTTTCGGCAAAAACCTTAACAACTGAAAAGACAACAAATGTTGCTAGTGCGAATGTTAATAAGATCTTCTTCATGACCTGTAAATTTGGTTCTTTTAATTTATTGTTTGTTAAGTATAAGCAATTTAATCAGGGCGGAGAGAGAGGGATTCGAACCCTCGATCCGCTTGTGGCGGATACACGCTTTCCAGGCGAGCCCGTTCGGCCACTCCGGCACCTCTCCAATACTTTGCCGAAAGCCTTCTACTTTCGACGGCGCAATTTATAAAAATTTTAACTCGGCCATTGTAGGCAATTCTGCCTTTAAATTATGGTTGTGTTAACATTGGCTTTAATGCAAATAAGGGCTATTTTATTTCATCCCACTTTTTTTGCCTTCATAACCTGAACAACGACACGGCGTTTTGGCTTGTTACTGAGGCTATATGGTCCAGCGGCATTTCATAAATGGAAGCGAGTTTTTGGGCCACCAAGGGCACATAACTGCTTTCGTTGCGCTTGCCGCGGTAGGGCACCGGTGCCAAATATGGCGAATCGGTTTCCAGCAAAATGCGCTCAAGACCCAATTGGGGCAATACCTCGGCACTATTTGATTTTTTGAACGTAGCCACGCCGCCTATGCCCAAAAAAAATCCGGCGTCCATGATGCGTTTGCCTTCATCTACTGTGCCACCAAAACAATGAAAAACACCGCGCAACCGCCCGTCCTGCATTTTCTCTACGCATTTTATGCTGTCGTCAAACGAATTGCGGGTGTGTATGGCCACGGGCAAATCAAGCTCGCGAGCCCAACTGAGTTGGGTATTGAAAGCCTCTTGCTGTGCTGCGGCAAAACTGCTGTCCCAGTAATAATCGAGACCAATTTCGCCCACCGCTACAAAATCTTTTCCGCTGTTGAGTTCTTTTTCAATGCGGTTTAAATCTTCTTTAAAATTTTCCTTTACCGAACAAGGATGCAAACCCATCATAGATCTGAAAACCTCAGGAAAGCTTTCTTGGGTGCGGTAAAGTGCTTCTATACTCGCTACATCAATATTCGGCAACAACATAAGCTGCACACCCGCCTCGGTGGCACGCCGCACCACCTCAGGCAAATCGGCATTAAATTCTTCGGCAAACAAATGAGTGTGTGTATCAATAAACGAGTTCATAGATATTTGCGTTAGTGGTAAAGTTTGTGAAACCCTGTGCGGCAAGCGCAAGCCTTACTTAAAACTCCTGCAAAAATTAAACGCTTTGTTACAACCCGGAAAAATATTTGAAAGTGACTTGCAAATGTTGCACAGCACTTTGTTTGAGCATGTAAAAGCCTCGGTGGTTTTTGACCCTGAGGAATTGGTAGCCAAAAACCTGAATGGCGATTTGATTTTCATCTCAACCGATGAAGAATTGCAATTGGTGGCCAAAACGGCTGCTGATGTGCTGCTTTTTGTAATGAGCAACCGCGCCGATAAGCAGTTGGTACAACAATTTGCTGCCGTTGTTTCGCTGCCAAAGCTCAAATTAAAAAGCATGGAAGAAACGGGACTTTACTATTTTCAGGGGCACTACAATACCATCCGCTTTGCCTTTCCTTCCACGCTCAAAAGTCCGCTTTACTACAATGTGAAAGGCGAAAAATTTGAATACCCTATTTACAAGCAATACACCGATAAGCTGCTGATGGCCTTGGGTATGCACAGCTTGGTAAGCAACCGAAAGTTTTTCATATACCACGCCAACAACCCACATTTCAGTGCCGAAACGCCGTTTTTCATTTACTCCGAACAATACGTTTTCAACAAAAAAGCCCTGTTGTTTGAAGTGGAAGGCAACGAAATAAAAAGCCTTACCAAACACAGCGACTCAGAATACGCCCGCGAAATGATAGAAAACGAAGCGCGGGTGCTGCAAGGGATTGAAAGTCTGCTTAATGGCGAGGTGGCCTGTTTGCCCAAGGTGCTCAACTACAACCAAAGCCTCAACCTGAGCAACAACTACCCCAACGGCGCCGAGATGACCGATCAAGTAGAAGACCTGCACATACAAGCCCTGCAAGAGCTGTACGAGGCACAGTTGGGCGTGGCACAAGTGGGCAACATTCTCAACGACAACAGCTATATCAACACCATCAAAGCCTTTAAGCTGATACTGGCAGAAAACCTACAGCCCAATGGTTTGAGCCGCAAGCACCTGGAAGACATATCCATTGACCTGATTTTGCTCATGAACCGCATGAACGCCAAAGAGCCGGTTTACACCTCCATCTACCACGGAAATTTCATAGCTGAAAATTGCCTGAAGAAAGACAACAAACTGTATATCAACAATTTTGAACAGACTTCAACCGACAAACCCTTGTTGTTTGATTTGTTTCACTACGTTTTTCACCAAGTGGAGCAGAAGCCCATTCCGCTCATGGGTGAACTGGATGATACCATGAAATTTCTTTTCAAAAACAAAAGTTTGATGACCCTGATTGAAAAACGCGGTATCAATTTCAAATTGAACCTGGCACTTTTTCATATACACCATATTATTACCCAAATAGAGCGTTTCCTAAAACAACGCTACATCAATCCCAATGTGAATTTTACCCTGCAATTTTACAAGCAGGCATTGGAGCGGATGAACTCTATAAGTTTTTGACGAAAGGCGGGTTGGAGCGCGCCTTACAAAATGGATTTGATGATTTCGTCTATGGTAATTCCTTCGGCTTCAGCCTTGTAGTTTTTTACCACACGGTGACGAAGCACTTCGAGCGCCACGGCTTGTACATCTTCAATATCGGGGGCGTATTTGCCGCGGATGAGGGCGTGGCATTTGGCACCAATAATCAGGTATTGCGAGGCACGTGGCCCTGCACCCCACGATACGTATTCGGCCACTTTGTTGGGTACATTGCCCGACTCGGGGCGGGTTTTGTTTACCAATGAAACAGCGTAGTGCAGCAGGTTTTCGGTAACAGGCACTTTGCGCACAAGGTTTTGGAAATACAGTATTTCCACATCGTTGAGCACGGTATTTACCTGCGCTCCGTGGTCTGAAGTGGTGCGTTTTACAATCTCTATTTCTTCTTCAATACTTGGGTAGCCCACATTTATGTTGAGCATAAAACGGTCAAGTTGTGCTTCGGGCAAAGGATAGGTTCCCTCCTGTTCTATGGGGTTTTGGGTGGCAAGTACAAAAAAGGGTTCGGGCAGGCGGTGGTGATGGCCGGCCACGGTTACGTTACGTTCCTGCATGGCCTCCAACAACGCGGCCTGTGTTTTGGGTGGGGTTCGGTTTATTTCGTCGGCCAAAATTACGTTGGCAAACAACGGACCTTTAACAAACTGAAACTGCTTGCTCTCGGTAAGTACCTCAGAGCCCGTGATATCGGAAGGCATCAAATCGGGAGTGAATTGTATGCGGCTGAACTTGAGGTGCAAGGCCGAAGCAATGGTGTTTACCAAAAGGGTTTTGGCCAAACCCGGCACGCCTATCAGCAGGCAGTGTCCCTTGCTAAGTATGCCAATAAGGGTAGATTTTACTACATCTTCCTGACCTACAATTATTTTCCCTATCTCAAGTTTTAGCTGTTGGTATTTTTCTACAAAAGCATCTGCTGCTTCCTTGTCGTCACGGTAATTTACAGTCATTTAGTTATTCCTTTTATTTTCGGCAATGAGCCGCCGTATTTTTTTGCAACTATGGTATTCGTCGGCAATACTTATATACATCGACGGCGCTTTTTGCCAGGTCCAGTTGATGATAACACTGATATTTTTCTGGTTGAGCGCAAGATCTGAAATGAACGCGTAATCCTGTGTTAAATTGGCTTTATGTGCCAAAATTTTGCTCTTCAAATAAATGATGCGGTAGGCTTCTTTGTTGTCGGAGCCCATGAAACTCAGGGGCAGTGAAATCAAACCCACTTTCATGGTATCGAGCAAAATGGAAAGGTCTATGGGGATGTTTTCGTTTGAAATTTTGGTTGAGCCGGTTTCGGCATCATACAGCATGCCGCCCGTATTGCGTGTTTCTTCGTCTTGCGAAAATTTGTATGCCGCTGTTTTAAAAGTAAAACTGTCGCGCAAAATCAGTTTCCTGATACTATCGAGTTTTGAGCGCGCGGTACGCCTGTTTTCGGGTCGCGGTTTGGGCGAAATAAGTATGTGGCGCACATGAATACGGTCGCCTTTGCGGTCAAGCATTTGTATGATGTGGTAGCCAAACTGCGTTTCTATCGGGCCTGAAATTGAGTCTTTTTTAAGTTTAAAAGCCGCTGCTGAAAATTCAGGAACGTAGGCACTTCGCGGCGCCCAACCCAAGTCGCCACCGCGTGCCTTGGAGCCCGGATCCTCGGAATACAAGGTGGCGGCAATAGACCACTCCAAGTCGCCGCTTATTATTTGGTTGCGAATTTTGTTGAGGTGGCGTTTTACCCGTCGCTTTTCTTTGGTGCTTACGGGAATATTGAGCACCACCTGCCCCACCTCGTATTGCGTTTTTATATCGGGCATGCTGTCTTGCGGAAGGTTTCGGTAAAAAGTGCGCACTTCGTTGGGCGAAATCTTTACATCGCCCAGCAACTTTTGCTGCATCTTGTTCACTATCATTTGGTCTTCCATGGTCTTGCGCAGCTTGGCCCTTATGTTGGCCATTGACTCGTTGAAGTACTTTTCTATGGCTTTTTCGCTGCCGAATTGCTGGATAAAAAAGGCCATGCGCTGCTCCATTTGCATGTCGATTTCGTCCGGCGAAACTTCAATACTGTCGCGGTCGGCTTGCACTATAAGCATTTTTTCGCGGATCATGGTAAACAGCAGGTCGCACTTTGCTTCTTTAGTATCGATGCCCTTTGCCAGCACTTCTTCGCGGTAGCGGTATTCCAGATCGGATAAAAGAATGTATTGATCGCCGATTTTTGCGATGGTTTTGTCAAGAACAACCTGTGCCTTGGCCGCAAAACCCAGCAGCAGAAACAAGAAGAGATGTAAGGTGGTTTTTGCCATGCTATTTGTAAATTTCGAAAATCCCTTTTCGTTCTGCCTGTTGGTAAACATCGCCTTCCATACGCTTGATGAAACCCACTTTGCTTTTGTTTTTGATAATGGTGCGAATGGTGGGCGCCGCTATTTGCAGGGGCAGTGGATCGCCCGGTGCACGCAGCTCATTTACCTTAAACACCACCATTTTTAAACTGTCGTTATAGACTACAGGCGATTCGCTATTGGTCAACTGAAAGGTCATGGGCATTTGGGTTTCGTTGTACAAGTCGTCGAGATAAAACCACTTGTTGCTGTTCAGGTTGAACTTAACCCCATAACGCAAACAATATTTTTGCAGCGAATCGATATTTTCGGGTGTTTCGGTTTTCATCCACTGTATGGTGGCATCTTTTTTGGGCAAATCGTTTGGCAGAACCAGAAATAGGGTTTTACAGAGTTTGCGCTTTAGAATGAAACTTTCGGTGAATTGGTTGTAGTACTCGGCAATTTCCTTGTCGCTCACTGCCGTATCGAGGCGTTGGTTGATGAGGCCTTTTTCGTACTCGTACCTGATGAGGGAGCGGTAGTACAAATCCAACTGCTCTTGTTTGTTTTTGAGGCTATCGGTCAGGTTGTTGAGCGCATTGAGAAACAGCACTTCGTCGCGCACCCACTTTTCTATGTAGTTCTGTCGCAGTTTCAGGCTGTCTTCGGGCGACTGAACAGTTGAGAAAATATCGGCAAAATCTTCTTCGTACAAAACCTTATCGCCTACACGCGCCACGGCTATTTTGGCCGTACTCTTTCGGTTAAAATATTTGCAGCCGCCAAGACCAAGCAGAGCGGCTACAAACCATATTATTATGTAATACTTTTTGTACAAGACTACGATTTCACCATGCTGTCAACCACCGATTGGTTTACCACCACTTTGTATTTCTGTTTCAATTTGGCTAGCCAGTTTTTCTCCAGATAATCTTGGTAATCGGCAATAACGAGTCCTTTTATTTCTCTGAGTTTTTTGGCTCTTGCCGGCAATATCTCGTTGAATTTGATAAGCACATAACGCCCTTTGTAGTCGGGAACCACGGCAAATCCTTGTTTCCAGTCCACTTCGTTGAGCAGCTCTTCCTGTCCTTCTTCATACAAATCCTTGGTGTAGCTAAAGGCCATTGAGTTGTTGGCATTCAGGGTTTTTACCAGCTCGTTTACATTGCTGTTGTCGGCTGCCAATTCGGCTTTTATTTTGTCGGCAACGGTTTTGTCCTGACAATAAAAAATGAGTACATCGGCGCGTTTTTTCCATTGGTAGTTGTTCACATTGTTGTTGTAAAACTCGCGCTGACCCACGGTATCCTTCATGGCTTTGGTCCACACTTCGTTGTCGGTAATTTCAAAAAGCAAAATGCCTTCGTAGTATTCGCGCACAATGTTTTTAAACTCAGGATATTTCAATTCCAAGCGGCTGTCTTCGTAGTTGAAAACGGTTTCTTCAACAAATTTATCGTACAGGTAATCCGCCGCATAAGCCGCATTTTTAAACTGATTTTTCTTTTGGTTGGCTTCCAGGTATTTGGCAAAATCATATTGGTAGAATTTGCTTTTGCCAATCATAAACATCTTTCTGTTGTAGTCAACCTCAGGGTTTGGTACCCAATTGCCATCAAGCAGTAGCGTATCGTATTCGGTTTTGAACGCGTTGATACCTTTTTTGTATTCTTTAAACCTGTTTTCTTCCTTTATTCTTCTCAATGCGGCTTTGGTACTGCGCTGCGAGCGGGTATCTCGTTCCACACGTTTTTTCAGGAATTCCTTCATGTCGTCGTAGCTTTTGAGGGGCTCCAGGTGCAGCCTTTTCACTATATGCCAGCCATATTCGGTTTTGAAAGGTTTGCTAAAATCGCCGTCTTCTTTCAAGGCGTAAGCTTCATCTATAATTTCGGTAGGCAACCAAGTGGCCAGTGCATTGAACGGACGCAAACGACCGCCTTGTTGTGCCGAAGTATAGTGTTGTGATTCCGTACGGGCGAGGTCTTCAAATTTTTCGCCTTTAAGCAAGCGGTTGTAGATGCTGTCTATTTTGTTTTTGGCCATCACTTCCTGTTCTTCTTCGGTGCCCAGGTCGGTGCGTATCATTATATGTGCGGCAGTCATCTCGCCTTGGTAAGGTCGTTTGTCTGTCAGTTTTATCACATGGTAGCCAAATCGGGTTCGCACAGGTCCCACCACTTCGTTTACCTTGGCATTGTAGCAGGCATTTTCAAAAGGGTAAATCATATTGAATACGGTGAAATAGCCCAAATCGCCACCTCTTTCTTTCAGGGTTGGGTCTTTGGTGTATTGTGCAAAATCGCCGGCCACCTTGGCAAAATCTTCACCGGCCTTGGCGCGGTTGTAAGCTTCCATAGCCAGGTTGTAGGCCTTCATGGTATCGCTGGGATAAGCGTCTTCGGCCACGTCAATGAGTATGTGGCTTGCGCGCAATTCCCACTTCATTCTTTCATAGGCTTCCTCCACCAGTTTTTCTGACACTTCTTTGTCGTGCAAATAAGGTTGTGCCAATTGGTTGCGGTAGGTTTCAAACTCACGTTTGAATTTTTCGGTGGTGTCGAGACCAAGGCTTTTGGCCTCATGCACTTTCAACTTGAACTTGGTGTAGAGGTCCAGGTACTCGTCCAGACTGGTTTTTGAGTACAAATTTTCGTCTTTGTTGATGGAGTTGTTTTTTTCGTAGATGTACTTAAACTCTTCCACGGTTACATTTTCACCGTCAACAGTAAAAACTATTTCTTCGGGTTTCTGCGCGAAAATGTTGTTTATGGCGGCAGAAACGATGAATAACAAAAGGGTCTTCTTTAGCATATTGAGCCAATTTTTCAACAGTGGGCAAAAGTAAAACTATGCACCTAGAATTTTAACCTTTTAAATGGGCATTAACCGCTTTTATGCATAATTGCACAAATGAAGTGGAATTGCTAACCCGCGGCGCTGTAGTATGCTCCTTCTTTTGACAGTTGCATTTCTACCAAGCCCATACCCACCAGGGTCACCAATATTTGCCCCAGTCTTCTGAAGTTTATTTTCAATTGCCGGGCAATTTCCTTTTGGGTAACCGACTGGTTTTCATTTAGAAACTTGAGTACTTGCTCTTCGGTTTCTTTGTAGGCCAGGTGAAAATTTACATGGCGGCTCTTTTGCTTGGCCACTTGCAGCCACACCCAATTGGCCAGCACATTTGAGTCTTTAACGCGCACAAATGCCATCCACTTGCCTTCTTCGGTCAGGCACAAATAGGGCAAGTTGTTCCCCCCCTGCACCTGCATACACAAGATATTTTTTCCATCAACCGCCACCTCATCTATTTGGTAGTCAATGCTTGGTTTGCATTTTTCGAGTGCGGCCTCCAACATGTATATTTCTTCTTCGCAGTTTATTTTGGCCGCTTTGCCATTGTCTTTAATGCCAATAAGCAAGGTACCGCCCGTGTGGTTGGCAAAGGCAGTGATGGCCCGTGCAATCTTGTAGGTATTGCTGATGCTGTGTTTGAAGTCAAGGTTTTCGCCTTCACCCTGCGCAATTAAATTCATGACAGCCTGAGAATCAAGAGACAACAAAAAAATAGATTTTATTAGTGTGAAGGTAGTATTAAAGAATTTGAAAATTCTATTTTTGTGCCCGCAAAATGGTGAGCATAGCTCAGTCGGTTAGAGCGCTGGTTTGTGGATCCAGAGGTCGCCGGTTCGAACCCGGTTGTTCACCCCAAAAAAGCCAATTTCCAAACGGGAGTTGGCTTTTTTATTTGCCTGCGGCGAGATATGCTTCGCGTTATTTGGGCTGCGCCCGTTATTTGCTACGCGGGATTTGCCTGCGGCGTGATTTGCCCTTCGGGCGGGATTTGGGCTGCGCCCGTTATTTGACCGCGACGGGATAGGGCTGATGACTGAATGGTTAAACAGTCCACTGACCACTATCCACCGACCACTACTAAATGCCCATCTCGCCAAAGTCGAGACGCGGCTGGCTACTGAAAACTGATCACTGACAACTGGTAACTGATAACTGGAAATTGATAATCTCGCCAGAGTCGAGACACGGCTGAAATCTGATTACTGACCACTGACCACTCCAATCTTGTTTCGGTATTCGAAAAGCTCTGTGGCGCGGGTACGGCCCTGAATGCCTATTTGTGTGCCTTTTTGGAAGTTGTTGTAGTGCCAGATGATATTCTCAATGAGTTGATCAATATTCTCAGGTTCAATTAAATAGGCGTTTTCGCGATGGGTAAAATGTTGGGCAATGTCGGATACCTTGGTGGCAAGCACCGCTCTACCTGTGGCCATGTATTCACCCAGCTTAATAGGATAGCCCAAATTGGCAAATTTTGAATTGATGCGATTCATCAAGAGTAAGTCACATGCAGAAAGTAGTGTGGGGATTTCAGCGGTGCTTACCTGACCCGTAATTTCTACAAACGGATCATGAGAAGACAGGCCATTTTGAGCCAAGACTTTTGCCAAATCAAATCCCGCGGTTTGGTAGCCGATTAGCCGAAGTTTCAATTCAGGCAAGTGTTGGCGACATTTAGCAAAAGCCTCAACAATGCCTGCTACTCCATCTTTTTCGCCAAAAGAACCCAAATAACCCAAGCGGAAAACCGGCTCGGCCATTGTCTGGTAGCTAAACCTGTCGGAGTCAAAAACCACAAGCATAATAGCCACGTGTTGGTAAGGAAACTTTCGCTTGTAAAACAGCTGCAAGCGACGGGTGGTTACCAACAAACGGTCACAAAAAACGGGAATGCTTTCCTGGATAAAAAAATGGCTCAATGAGGCCAACCGCGTTTTCCAGGCTGCACTTTCCTGTTTGATACTATGCAGCTCGGTGAGTTCGTAGGTGGTATGGAATCCAAAAAACCTGGCGCTGAGCAGGATGGGTAAATGTGTGATAAGCTGCGGACCGTAGAAATAAAGCTTGGTTTGGCCGGGCGACTCCTGCCGCAGAATAGCAAATGCCTTTGCCCAAGCCTTCAGCAACATGAAAATCCTTCCACCAATGCTTTTCCGCCGAATGGTTTCGCCGCCGAGGTAAGTAAAATTTACATTTACACCCTGTACTTGCCCTTTGCTATGCGTATTGATGCCGGAATCGCCGAATTCGCTGGGGCGAATGACATAGAAGTGGTTGTCGATTGCTTGTTGGTTGAGCCCTTTGCCGTAGCACAAAAAACGGGCATTCGCTGCATTTCCTTCTCCAAAGTCGCCGTTGAAAAAGAAGAGCATCTTCATTTACGACAAGCTGCGCGTTATTTGTTTGTCCAGCTTTTCAAATTGTGAGTTGTTGCTGATAAACTCAGGCACCATGGTTTTCATGAGCAACACGGTGCTTATTACATCGCCGGTTCTGCCAACCGAAACCATTTTTTCAATTTCGGGCTTCACTTTGTCAAAATCGTATTTTCTCACCTGCGCCACCATGATTTTTTCGTGGTGGGTGGGCAGTGTGTTTTCCTTGTTGTTGAGCAGTTCTTCCCTTATTTTCTCACCCGGACGCAAACCTGTGAATTTTATTTGGATATCTTTTTCAGGCTCCAAGCCTGAAAGGCGAATCATTTTCTTGGCCAGGTCCACAATTTTTACATCACGCCCCATGTCAAATATGTAAATCTCGCCCCCCTGCCCCATGGTTCCTGCTTCCAAAATGAGCTGACAAGCTTCGGGAATGGTCATGAAATAGCGGGTAATTTCAGGATGCGTTACGGTAATGGGGCCACCTTTTTCTATTTGCTGACGGAATAAAGGTATTACCGAACCATTGGAGCCCAGTACATTGCCAAAACGCGTGGTGATGAACTTGGTTTTTGTTTCGGTATAGTTGAGCGATTGCACATAAATTTCGGCTATTCTTTTTGAAGCACCCATAATGTTGGTGGGATTCACCGCCTTGTCGGTAGAGACCATTATGAATTTCTCAACATCGTATTTACAGGCCAAATCGGCCATGTTTTTGGTACCGCCCACATTGGTTAGTATGGCCTCCGTTGGATTTTCTTCCATCATTGGCACGTGCTTGTATGCCGCAACGTGAAAAACCACATCAGGAGACTCGGTTACGAACTCACGCTCCACCCGCTCCAAATCGCGTACATCGGCAATTACAAACTTGAATTTGATGTAGGAAAAACGGTTTTCCATCTCAAGCTTAAAGGATGCGAGGGGTGTTTCGGCTTGGTCGATGAGGATGACTTTTTTGGGGTAATACTTGACAATTTGCCTAACGAGCTCACTGCCAATACTGCCCGCCGAACCGGTAACAATCACACATTTGCCTTCCAGCTCGGTTTTGATGTTGTCGTTGTGAATTTTAATAGGATCGCGCTCCAACAGGTCTTCAATGCGCACCTTTTTGATTTGGTTGAGGCTGAGTTCACCATTCACCCACTTGTTGGCACTGGGAATAATTTTGGTTTTCACCCCAAATTGCAGACACAAATCCACTATTTGCTGTTTCCTTTCGGGCGAAATATCCTGAATGGAGATAATCAACTCATTGACGCCAAACTTTTTAATGAGCCTTTCAAAATCTTCATCATTGTATTCGGCTATGGGAACGCCTTCAATAATTTTTCCTGCCAAACTTGGGTTGTCGTCAAGATAGACCACCACCTTGTAGCGCGATTCGCCGTCTTGGTCAATGGTTCGCTTGGTGATGAGCCCCGAACGTCCCGCTCCAAAAATGGCCACATTTATTTTGGTGGCATTGGGTTGGGTTATTTCCTGGTAAATGATTTTTACCCCTATTCTAAAAGAAGTAAGCAGCACAAGGCAGGCAAAATAGTCGATAAGGCCAACTGAGAGCGGCATTAAATCGCGCTTGCCAAAAACGAATCCAAGAATCAATGAAAAGAGCCAAACTATAGAAGAACCAATGGTGATGGCATAGAAAAGCCGTTTGGCATCCTGCACGCTCGTGTAGCGGGTTATGCCCCTATACACCCTGAAAACCCTGAAAAGAACCACACGAACTACCACATAGGCAGGCAATATGTAGGCAAACTCCCTGAAAGGAATTTTTTCGATATCGAAATTATACCGTATGAAAAAAGAAACAAAAAATGAGAACACCACCAGCAGGATATCAAGCTGAAGAATGACCCAGCGCGGTGCGAACCTTTTTGATAAATACTCTTTTAAAAACATAGAAACTAAACCGTGGAGGCGAAAATAGTTAAATTAGGTTATCCGATTATTTATAAACTTCACAAGTCTGTAGCCGCCTTCCAGAAACTTATCATGCGTTGTGCAGCGGTTTTGGCTGATAACTCATTGATGCAATAGCTTTTGCAGGCTGCTGTTATGGTGGCGTTTCTTTCTGCCGCAAGCACTTGGAGAAGCTGAGCCGCCACCACATTTTCGTTGGCGAGCGGATTAAAAACAGCTCCAAATCCAGTCGCTTCCACATGCTTTTTCACATCGCCTACATCGCTTGCAAAAACCGGTGTGCCGCAAAATAGACTTTCCTTTACCACATTGGGCGAGCCTTCATGCAGCGAAGTAAGCAGGGTAATATCGGCAGCTCTGTAATGTAAATTCATGAGGTGTTGGCCGCCCATAGGTGCAAAAAGCCATTGCAAGCGGGGCCCGAATTGTTTCTGAGCCTCCGTAAAAATCCGTTGGGCAAGCGGAAAATTCTTTACCCCCAATTTTGTATTTGATGGAAAAAACACATACACCACCTCCGCATCAAGTTGTAAGGCCAATCTTGCTTCCTGCTTAGAAACCTCAGGAAACAAGGAAGTATTGATGCCATTTGGAAAGATTGCCACGGGCATGGTTGAAGGAATTAAGTCCTTGATTTTTTGCCATACGACATCAGAAACCGGTCGAATGCCCGCCAATTTTGACAAACTGCTGCTGAACCACCACCGCGCAATACCGCCCAATTTGGTGTATTTACCGGCGCGATTTACTTCGCCAAAAGCATCGGAGCCTATGATGGACGCCGAAGTTTTGTGAAACAAAGATGGTGGCACCATAAAAAGCGAATTGAGCCCAAAACTGTGAATATGGTGGAAGTGCTGTTGTTGGTTGAGCTCGCGTACTTCCCTTCTAGCCCGCAGCACATTGACCGGGTTGCGGTGCAAAGCCACAGGAAGCACAGTGAGCTCAACACCTTGCGCACGCAGTTCATCGCACAATACTTTTACAAAAGGTGCACGAAAAGGCTGCCACTCAAAGGGCCATTCATTGGTTACGAATAAAACTTTCAGTTTCGAAATGATTTGGCTTCAAACTTATCTCAAAGCTGCGGTACTTCTTTTGCCTAAATGTTCATACTTTATAAAGAAAAGTACATTCCAAAAAATAGCAGTATTCAATGTGGCCAATCTCCTCTTACTTTTTGTCGAAAAGGCGCAAGTTTCTCCTGATAATAAGGTAAAGAATACCCACAATAAGCACCGAAACAGCCGCTATTGCCGCTTGATGGTAGATGTTTTTGACCAGTATAACCGTGCTACTGATAAGCCCCTGAACAGCAGCTACAGGCAGCACCCACCAATAGCCTTTGAGTCTGCCTTTTTTTGTAATAAGCTGGTAAAGATGTTGTTGGTGTCGTTCAAATACATTGATGCCTTTCCATTGTCTAAGGGCTAGCGTATAGCCTGCATCAATCATAAACACCGCCGCAAAAACCAGAAAAAGGTATAGCCGGTAGCCATTGAATGCCGAAAGAAAAAGCTGCATGCTCACAAAAGCGAGGCCAATACTGCCAGTATCGCCTAGCCACACTTTTGCTTTGCTTCTGAAGTTGAACCATAAAAAGACCAACAGAAAAATGATGGTTGACCAGCCCATGGTTTTATTAAAATCATCAAGCGGTACTAAAGCCAAAACAGGTAGAAACACCGCCAATGAATACGTACCGACATAGCCATTGATACCATCCATAAAGTTGAAGGCATTTAAATATCCCACCAAAAGCACCAATAAAATTGGTGACCAATAACTATAGTACAATCCGTGTTGCAAGAGCAAAAAACTTCCGGCACTAAACTGTGCCATCAAGCGCCAGGCAAAATGCACATTTACCAAATCATCAATAAAATTGATGAGGCCGAGCAGTGCCAGACCGTATAGAAAATAAGGAACGGGAGCGTGAAGAGTCCAGGCAATGAGCAAAATACCTGCAATGAGCGCTACACCTAAGCTGTTGACCTGATGCGAAGGAGTGATGGCCTTTTTTAGCGGGAGCAACTTAACCAATGCAAAGTAGGTCAGGCCCAATAACAGGGGAAAAAGAAGCTCCCAATTCAGCGGAATGGCATTTAGGAATTCTGACATACTTTAACCGAGTAACAACTGTTCATACACTGGTCCCAAAACATCGATATGCCTGTTTTGGCGCAGGAAATTAAAAGCCCGTTTGCCTTTCTTTTCCATCTCATCGACCAAGCCCTGCTTACAAACGCTGTAAATGGTTTCAGCCAGTTTTTCTACATCCTGCGCCGGCACCTGCCAGCCAATCTCTTCAATATCCACGTCTATTGCGTTGCCCGAATAAGCCGCGAGTATGGGTTTGCCCAGCATCATATAATCCACCCATTTGAGTCTTGAGAACCCAAAGTCGTAAAGGTCAATGGCCAAAAAACCATCGTAGCAAATTCGGCAAGCAGAGAGCATTTGTAAGGTTTGCTCTCTTGGTGTCCAAGCTTTAAAAACCACGTTTTTCAGGCTGTTTGCTTGTTTTTTAAGCGCCTTAGCCTTTGATCCCGTACCCAATACCAAAACTTTAGGCTCGTAGCCGTACCGACTCTTCAACAAATACAGTGCATTGATCAAAGTATCCAAGTCGTTGGCCCTGCTCAGGGTTCCGGCATAGCCAATATCAAAAGTAACTTCCTTTTTATCAATTACTTCCGGCACATAAGCGTGCGGTATAAAGTGCACTTTTTCTTGTGGAAATAGTGGATATTCCTTAGCCACGTAAGCGCCGATGCCCGGTTGCACGGCAATGACTTCCTGTGCATATTCAAAAGCAATCCCTTCGGCTTGCTTCAATCTTTTGATGATGAAATTGTTTGCTGAAAAAGTGCCCAATTTTTCAACACTCAGCGGCCAAATATCCTGTATTTCAAAAATAAGTCTGGCCTTTGGAAAGCGCTTCTTTGTGAGCGGCATCAAGCGCACTTGGTGCAAAGCCGGAATACTGAATACGACTGCATCGGGTGCCTTGCCACTGTATGTGTTCAGATATTGCTTCAGTTGCCGGTTGTATATCCACCAATTGATGATTCTTATGGGCAATCGCTGGTTTTGCCACTGCACGGAGTGGAACCACCTAAACTTGACTCCATCGTGGGTTTCTTCCTGATTGGTTATTTCGCTACCCTTTTTCAGCAATAAATAATGGCTACCTGTAAATGAAAAAACCGTGACATCGTGACCACGGTTTGCTAAATATTTAGACATAATGAACGTACGCGAATGCCAGCCGTAACTACCGGGGCTTGCGTATGGGCTTATCATCCAAATTTCCGCCATTGCTGCAAAGGTATCAAATCAGTTACCAGCCGTGTCTCGACTCTGACGAGATGGTCAGTTGGCAGTTGGCAGTTTTCAGTTTGGTGCTCAGCGCTCGGTGCTCAGTCATGGTTCGACTTCGCTCACCAAACTGTTCGACTCCGCACCGAGTGCTCTGAATTTTTTTCGTGAACGCCACGGAGTGAGGTCAGGAAAAGTTTGAAGTTTAAGGGGAAAAGTTTAAAGGACATTCCACACTATAATTTTCTCCAATTTTCAATGTGTATTTTTCAATTTTCAATTGGCCTTTGGACCTTAGGCCTTAGACCATCAGTCCTTTAAATTTTGAACTTTACCCTTTAAACTCTAATACCAGCGTCGCCCCATCCCAGCCTTCCCCGCGGGGGAAGGAGCTAAATCGCTTGGAAACAAGTCATTGAATTTGAACCAGAAGCTATCTAATTTTCAATTTGGATTTTCAATTTTTTATTGCCCTTTGGACATCACCTTTTAAAACACTTTCCGTCGATTAAAAAATATTGTGACCCGTCGCCTTCGCAAACCGCCACTCCGTCTTCATCAAATTGTAGTTTGTATCCCATTTCGCTCATCCAGCCGATTTGTCTGGCCGGGTTGCCCACTACCAAAGCGTAATCAGGGATTGACTTTGTAACCACCGCTCCTGCACCAATAAAGGCATATTTACCAATATTGTGGCCGCAAACGATGGTAGCATTTGCACCAATGGTTGCCCCTTTGCCCACCTGCGTTTTTGCATATTCAGATTTTCTGTTTACGGCACTTCTTGGGTTTATTACATTGGTGAAAACCATGGATGGACCTAGGAAGACATCGTCGGCACAGGTAACACCGGTATAGATGGATACATTGTTTTGGACCTTGACATTATTACCCAGAACGACTCCGGGTGAAACCACCACATTCTGCCCAAAATTGCAGTTTTCTCCAATTTTACAGCCTGTCATAATGTGGCTGAAATGCCAAATCTTGGAACCTGAACCAATTTCACAGCCTTGGTCGATAACGGCGGTTTCGTGTGCAAAAAAATCTTTCACCATCTTTCAAAATTCAGGAATAAACGGCTAATAACCTTAGAGAGTTATCAGTGGGAAGTAGTCAGTTGTCAGCTTTCAGTTTGCAGTTTGTAGTTTGCAGCCGTGTTTTGAGTCAGTGGTCAGTTATCAGTTTTCAGCGATCAGTTAGCAGCCGTGACTCGAATCTGGCGAGATTGGCAGTTATCAGTTCGGTGCTCGGTGCTCAGCGCCTGTGCTCATTCATGTCTTGACTCCAGCGAGATTGTCAGTTTTCATGTTTCATTTTCTGACCATCACTAAAAAAATCCGCACGGAGTGAGGTTAGGAAAAGTTTAAAGGACATTCCGCACTCTAATTTTCTCCAATTTTCAATTTGCATTTTCCAATTTTCAATTGGTCTTAGGACATGTGACCTTAGGCCTTAGACAATTGCTCCTTTAAACCCGCCCTTGAAGGTTCGGGCAGGCCTTGAACTTTTCCACTTTAAACTTCCCCTACCCCACAAAGGCCATTACATGCTTTATGCTGTACGCTTGTTGCTCTTCGGTTAAGTTTGGACTTATGGGTAGGGAGAAAACAGTGGCGGCCAAATTTTCCGATACGGGGAAATGACCATCGGGATAACGCGCATCTCGATAGGCTTTTTGCTGGTGCAGCGGGACGGGATAGTAGATCATTCCGGGAATTTGATGCTCGGCCAGATAGGCTTTCAGTGCGTTGCGGTCAACGCCCGCCAATTGCAGGGTGTATTGATGGAAGACATGGCTTGTGTAGCCCGCCGTACTTGGTGTGCGCAGTTTATCTGTTTTCGCGAAAGCTTCATTGTATTGCTTTGCGACGCTCAAACGCTTTTTGTTATAGGTATCCAAATGCGGAAGTTTACAGCGCAAAACCGCCGCTTGTATAGCGTCCAACCTTGAGTTTACCCCCACAAAATCATGGTAATATTGGGCGGTTTGGCCGTGGTTGGCTATGATTCTAAGCTTCTCGGCTAAAATATCGTCGTTGGTAAAAATTGCACCACCATCGCCGTAGCAGCCCAGGTTTTTGGATGGGAAAAACGAAGTGCAGCCAATGTGTCCGATGGTACCTGCTTTTTGAGATGTTCCATTTTCGTATAAATAATCGGCTCCAATGGCTTGAGCGGTATCTTCTATAACAAACAGCTCGTGCTCATTGGCTATTTGCATAATTTCCTTCATGGGGGCGCATTGGCCAAACAAATGCACCGGCACAATGGCCTTTGTTTTGGGAGTAATTGCAGCTTCAACCTGCTGTGGGTCAAGACAAAAAGTTTCAGGGTCCACATCAACCAAAACCGGGGTGAGCCCCAGGAGCGCAATGACTTCTGCGGTGGCAACATAGGTAAAGCTTGCAGTGATGACTTCATCGCCAGGTTTTAGACCCAGTGCCATCATGGCTATTTGCAGGGCATCAGTCCCGTTGGCGCATGGAATTACATGCTTCACACCGAGGTAAGCCTCCAATTCCTGCTGCAAGCCCTGCACTTCGGGCCCGCCAATAAATCGGCTCGATTGTAAAATCTCCTGAATTTTATGGTCAATGGCATCTTTTATTTCGAGGTATTGACTTCCTAAGTCAACCATTTGAATGGGTTTCATGTGCTATTTGAAATTTGCCTGCAAAAGACGGAAAGAGTTATCAGTTTCCAGTTATCAGCGGTCAGTTTTCAGTTTTCAGCCGTGTCTCGACTTCGGCGAGATTATCAGTTGCCAGTTTTCAGTTTTAAGCGTGTCTAGACTTTGGTGAGTTCTGAAGCCCATTGGTTCGACTCCGCTCACCAAACTGTTCGACTCCGCTCACCAAACTGTTCGAGTCCACTCACCAAACTGTTCGACATCGCTCACTAAACTAAGCTATCAATCTATACCATGCCAAAACAACGGGCGCAGCCCAAATAACGGCGAAGCCAAATTTACGGGCGCAGCCCAAATAACGCGAAGCAATTTCTCGGCGAAGCCAAATCTCGGGCTTTAGCCCAAACAACGCCCAAAGGGCATATCTCGGCGAAGCCATATCACGCCGAAGGCAATTTCACAGCGCAGCGCCATACATCCTTTCAATAATATCTACTACTTTCATACCTTCCATTGCATTGGTTGATATGGTATCCTTTCCGCTTAGCGTGTTCACCACATTTTCGATAACATAATGGTGGTTGGCGGCACTTCCTTTGAAGGGGCCGTAGTCATTTGGTGGATTTGCCTGCTCCAGTTTGGGCAATTGGTAATTTTTTATATGGCAGTATTCAATTTCGTTCATATACTGCCCACCGATTTTTACCGAACCATTAGCCGCGATTATGGTAATGGTACTTTCCAGGTTTTGTTCAAATACAGAAGTGCTGAAATTCAGCATGCCACTTCCACCCTTTTCAAAGTCAAAAAGCACATTGCCACTATCGGCAAACTCGGTATTGTGTTGGTGGTTAAAATTAAAAAGGCGGGTACTAATGTTGTGGACGTCACCGAAAATCCAGTACATGATGTCAACAAAATGGCTGAACTGCGTAAAAAGGACCCCGCCATCAAGAGCTCGGCTTCCGCGCCAACCATCGGGAGTGTAGTAGCGTTCGTCACGGTTCCAAAAACAGTCTATTTTCACCTGATAAATGTCTCCCAAGCTACCACTTTGCACCAATTCTTTAAGCCATTTGATCGGTGGCGTGTAGCGGTTTTGTTTTACTACAAATACATTTTTGCCAAGGCACAATGCGGCAGATACCACACGTTCGCATTCCGCCCTGGAGAGCCCCATGGGCTTTTCAATGAGCACATGATAGCCACGTTCAATAGCTGCAATTGCCTGTTGGCAATGGAAACCATTGGGGGTGCAAATGGAGACCACATCGGTGGCCGCACCGGAAACAAAAAAGGCATCCAAACTCTCGAAAGTTGGGATGCCTTTTTCAGAAATAACTTGCAATTGCTGTGGATTGGAGTCTATAACCGCAGAAACCTGCGTGCCCTCAAATCCATCAATTATGGTGCGGTGCCTGCGGCCAATATGTCCATGGCCCACTATGGCGAATTGGTATGCTATAACGGTATTTTTTAGCAAATTTATCATTTCTTCTTCTCTAATTTCGAATTGAATTCAATTAGATCACTCACTATTTTTTGCGCCCCGAGCCTATTTACATGATCCTGATTAGATAGAAATTTTGGCTGAGAATATGACTTTTCATAATCTAGAACTTTATTGATTGAATACTTTTTGATGTAATCATAACCTCTATCATAAATACCATATTCAGCAAATAAATCATTTAAAAAAGGGGAAACCGGAAAACGAATTGCCAGAATTTCAATATTTTCTTTATTGCAATGCCCCACAATTCTTTTAAGCGTTTTCAACTTTTGACTCGACACTTCTTGGTTTTTTCCTTTTACAAAAGAACTTATCCTGTCCTTTGTTCTGAAGTAACGTATGCTATCGTCAAGCATGGCCCATTGATGGTCTCCTGTTGTTTGATCAGTTTCATCACTAAAATTAAATAAAGAAAAAAAACTATGTTTTATTAATTGCTGATTTGATGGGTAAAGTAGTGGAATGTACTTTACCACATTGTTTTTTATGAACTCTTTAAGCCCATAAGTATTTTTATAATCATCGTACGAAGAATAAGACAGTACCTTTTCCGCATTGTTAGATTGTTTTGTATACATATGATCATCAAATGTTAAATAAATGTGGTCAACCTGAATATTTTTCTTCTTCAACCACTCCAGCTTTATTAAAATATCTTCTAAGGCGTCACTACCGTAGGAGAAGTTGTAGATACCATTATCCTCTAGTTTCTTTTTGAGATCACTTTTTCCTTCTGTAAGCCTCCATCCATGTGAATCACTTAAAATAAATGAATGGCAGCTCTTAATAATCTCAATTTCATCCTTTGATTCTTCATATTTAGTAAACAATAGGTCTTTGGTAACCAAAAAGTAAGTTAATACGTTCAAAACAACAAAAGCACCAAGAATTTTCAATAATAAAAATAAAAAATTTCTCATAATTCAAAATTGAAAATAAATGAATTCGTACTTACTGTCAAAATTTGCAAACAGATATGTACTAACACAGACTATTAAGTAAAAAGCTTTATCCAAACCACTTACATTAAATAATGGTTTATCAAGCGCAAATGCACCTCTTCTTCCAGTCCATTCAACAATAATAAACAATGCTAAGATAATAAAAATAAAAGCCGGAATTTCAAGGTTTGAACTTATTGAAAAGTCTGTAAACATTTGTTTCAAATAACTTAATGCCTTGCTCACTGATTCGGCCCTAAAAAACACCCAAGCAACACATGTTAAAAAAAACGTAATCAATACGCTTGCAAATTCTTTTAAAGTGGGTAAGGTGCTGTTTTCAGCAACGACTTCTAAGTTTGATCTATTTTTCTTCAACAACAACAACGGTAAAAAATATAAGGCATTAATTGCACCCCAAGCAACAAATGTCCAGTTGGCACCATGCCAAAAACCACTTACAAGAAAAATAACGAATGTATTTCTAACTTTCATGGCCATACCACCTTTGCTTCCTCCAATTGGAATGTACAAGTAGTCTCTAAACCAAGTTGATAGCGAAATGTGCCATCTCCTCCAAAATTCAGCAATGTCTCGAGAAAAGTATGGGAATGCAAAATTCTTCATCAAATCAAATCCAAACAACCGAGATACTCCAATAGCAATATCCGAATAACCAGAAAAATCTCCATAAATCTGGAATGCAAAAAGGACTGCACCCAGCAATAAAATTAAACCACCATAGCTATCGTAATTCTGAAAAATATCGTTTACATAGTAAGCGCAATTATCAGCGATGACAACCTTTTTAAAAAACCCCCATACAATTTGCTTTAACCCTTTTACAGCAATTTCGTAATCAAATTCTCTCTTTTTGCTAAACTGTGGCAGAAGATTAACTGCGCGCTCAATAGGACCCGCTACAAGCTGTGGAAAAAAGCTCACATAGGCCCCAAAAGCTACAAAATCCTTGGTTGGCTCAAGTTTTTTACGATAAACATCTATGCTGTAGCTCATGGTTTGGAAAGTATAAAAACTTATACCTACGGGCAAAACAATATTGAGTCCAGAATAGGAAATTGATTGTCCGAACAAATTAAATGCATCAACAAAACTATCTAGAAAAAAATTGTAGTATTTAAAGAACCCTAAAAAACCGAGATTCACTAATATACTAATCCACAGTAATACCTTTCTCTTCGCTATAGAGTCGGATTTTCCAATGTTTAATCCCACCACAAAATCGACAATGGTACTGAAAGCTATTAAGCTTAAAAACTTCCAATCCCACCAACCATAAAATATGTAACTTACAAAAAGAATAAACGCATTTTGCACCCTTAGATTCTTACCAAAAACGAACCAATATAAAATAAAAGCTACGGGTAAAAATATTGCAAAATCTATGGAATTAAAGAGCATTTGAGAAAATTAATTTTATATTATTCTTTATTCTATTCCTATCTTCTTCATCTAAATTGCTACTGCTGGGTAAACAAAGGCCGTTTTCAAATAACATTTCGCATACACCTGAGCCATAAAATCTTGAATTTTCATATACTGGTTGTAAATGCATGGGTTTCCAAAGTGGTCTTGACTCAATGTTGTCCTGCTCTAACTGTAAACGAATAACTTCCCTAGATACCCCTCCAGTTTTCTTAGAATCAACTAAAATTGTTGTTAGCCAGCGGTTTGAAAAATACCCTTTAGGTTCCTTTAATAAATTAACTCCACTTATGTTACTAAATATCTCAGTGTAAAATTCAAACATTGCTCTCCTTTGCTCAATTCGTTCACCAAGAACTTGCATTTGTCCTCTACCAATTCCTGCAAGAACATTACTCAAACGATAGTTATAACCAATGTTTGAATGTTGATAGTGTGGTGCTACGTCTCGGGCTTGTGTAGAAAGAAAACGTGCTTTTTCAATCAGCTCTTTATTATTAGAAGCCAAAGCACCACCACCACTTGTGGTTATTATTTTGTTTCCATTAAAAGAATAAACCCCTAAGTCACCAAAAGTTCCGCATTTTTTGCCATTAATATGACTACCTAATGCTTCCGCTGCATCTTCGAGTACTGGAATTCCAAATTCTTTTGAAATAGCCATTATTTCATCCATTTTCGCAGGCATACCATAAAGATGAACCGGCACAATAGCTTTTAGTCTGTGTTTTTTGCCTTGTTCTATTAAATCCTCAATTGCAGTTCTAAGCGCTATGGGATCCATATTCCAAGTATCTTGTTCTGAGTCTATAAAAACTGGTTCGGCTCCCTGATACACAATTGGATTTGCCGATGCGCTAAAAGTAAAGCTTTGACAAAGTACAATATCACCAGTTCCTACACCCAGAAGAATTAAACCTAAGTGTAGTGCAGATGTGCCGCTCATTAATGCAGCCACATGTTGAATATTATTATATTCTTGTAAATCAGATTCAAAACCATTTACATGAGGACCCAATGGTGCAATCCAGTTAGTATCAAAGGCTTCTTTTACAAATTGCTGTTCTTTTTCACCCATGTGAGGCGATGACAGCCAAATTTTTTCAGACATACTCTTTAGAATATCTTTGGGGTTTTAAGGAAATAAAATTGATTTAATTAATTAGTTCCATCAAAAGGCTCCATAGGCCTTGTGTCACTTTGATTTACGCCTTCCGTCTTAATAACCTTTAAAAAGGTCAACACTAATATTTTAATATCCAGCCAGAGCGATAAATTATTAACATAGAAAATATCATATTCAAATTTTTCGGCCCAACTGATTGAGTTTCTACCCTTTACCTGTGCAAGACCTGTAATTCCAGGCATTACTTCATGTCTTCTATTTTGTTCTGGTGAGTATAACTCAATATACTTGAAGAGCAATGGACGAGGACCAATAAGGCTCATTTCGCCTTTTAAGACATTAAAGAGCTGAGGAAGCTCATCAATTGATAGTTTTCTTACAAACTTCCCGAGGGGTGTCATTCTTTCAATATCAGGCAATAGTTTTCCATCCGCACCCCTTTTATCATTCATTGATTTGAATTTAATAATCTTAAACTCTTTGTGATTTTTACCTGGTCTTGATTGATAAAAAAAGGGCTTACCATTATTTTGAAATAACAAAAGTACTATTGTTAATATAAACAAAGGACTTACAATTACTAAAACCAATAATGAAATAAGGATATCAAATATTCTTTTAAAAAACAACCTATACATTTCTTATGGAATTAATCTAATAGGAGCATCAACCCCCCTTATAAAATATGATTCCTTTTCAAAAACGCCTGTTTTCAACGGTTCCAGCTGATTTTTCAATATTGCGTTAAGTATGGTTTCAGCAAAGTTTACTCCTCCTAATGTAAAAGCATAATTAAAAGAAACTGGTCTTATGTTAATTTCAGTAATTAATGGATCTCCATTATTATTCTCCTTAAAATCAACTGTAAACATACCATGCAATGGCCTATTCACAACTTTTGAAACACTTTCAAGGGCAAGTTTTGATTTCTCAACTAGATCTTGTCTATTTAAGAGCTTTCCTCTTGCGCACATACCTGAGATTCCTGAAGGAGCCGCTGCAGAAAGCAAGTAATCAATTCTTTCGGCACTTGCAGTTTGTAATAATCTGCCATTTACATACAACATTTTACAGGCGTAATTACGCCCAGGTAAGTAGTCGCTAACTATAAAATCAGCTCTATTGCCATGTAGTGTAAGCCATGTTTCTATATCTTTATTATTGTTGATCTTTAAAGCCCCAAGTGCTCCAGCTCCTTGTTTAACTCTAATCCAGAAAGGAAAGCCTATCTTCTCAATCGCTTCCCGTGAGTATGAAAATGTTCTTGGCGTTAAATTAATCTTGGCCAAAACATCAGCTACTTTTAATTTATCAAAACATAACCGTGCTAACTCAATATCGGGAACAAGTGTTGCACAAGGAAGTTTTTCAAAAGCCTGGCGCTCTGACCACACAATCACCTCGGTTTCAGGTATTATGAAAGCGAAATCAATATTTTCTTTAACTATAATATTTTCTAGTACGGCCCAGTAATTTGTAGATGTTCCTGACTCAACTTCATAAGTCTTATCAAAAATCTCAGAATTATACAGACTTGTTGACCATTTTGAACCATCAACTCCGATCAATTTTGCATCCGGAAAAACTTTTTTTACACTTTTCGCTACGCCCAATGGGGTTGGGCCTCCAATTCCCGAAAATAATAAATTCATATACTTATGCTTTGAAATTTCGTTTTAACCTATATACATCTAAATAACCCTGCAAGTCATTTTTTCTACCTTCTTGTAAGGGTAATTGCCATAACAACTTGCACCAATTATGATTTCCTTCTAAAAGCGATGGGCCTGAATTAGTTATTGCGACATCCCAACCAATAGATCGATTCTTTTTATTATACAACGCAGCTTGTTTTGTTAACTCTAAAACATCATTCCAAAATGGAACTTTAAATCCTTTTATCACATTTTTTGTAATTGGATGAACTTCTTCCTGCCCTTTGGTTATGTCCTGATATACTCCTACAGAATATACTTCGCCAGTTTTTGGATCAATTGGTGCGGCAATATTTCCCATTGCCATATTGTCAACACCGCTATTAACCGTAATTCTAAGTGTTGGCCCAATATACTCAACCTCGTCATTTTCATTAAGTTGCGTAATAATTCTTATGGTATTTAAACCTGTATCAGAAAGGTTTGCTAGGTCATCGTGCTGTTGTATGTACTCCTCAATCATATTAAAGCCTTTTGCTTCAACATATTGAATTAATTCTTCTCTTGTAAAATCTTTTAAATTCAAAATTTCAACGCCCCAACCACATTGGCCAAGAGCATCTTTTACAGCTACTTTACCAGATGAATTTTGTAATACCTTTTTAGCGTACTCATTATTCTCTTTAAGATCTTCTAACCTACACATTCCATGTTTTATAAACGGATGAAAGGCATTAAAAAACTCCAATTTGTTTTGTAGAATACTTCTTTCTGAAATTGGATTCATTATGAGATCATACTCGTACTTAAATCCGGTACCCATATAGGTTGAACGTATCCTATCATCTAACTTATAAAATCTAAAGTAGAAATAATCAATGAGTCCAATGTTATATTTATAAACGGAAAAAATGGAATCAATGATTAAGCTTAGCCCAGATT
>WGNN01000095.1 GCA_016124515.1 bacterium | reverse complement strand
TATCTGGTACAAACTCACCGAAAAAACCATCTGGGGTTTGTATATGAGTTTGGCAGGCTCCGTTGTCACCATTGTCATGCTCTTTGGTCTGGTGCCCGTTATTGGCTACATGGGTGCCGCCTGGGCCACGCTGGCAAGCTTTTTTACCATGATGATGATGTCATTTGTGGTAGGACGAAAATTTTACTACGTAGCCTACAATTACCGCCGCATTACGGTGTACATCTGTTTGGCTATTGTCTTTTGGTTAATTTATCAGGGGGCGGGTATAGAAGGTGTGGCGCAACAAGTGGTTATAGCCAATACGCTGGTCTTGTTTTTTGTGGCTTTTGTATGGGCTATCGAAAAACCGCGCAAACTGCTACTTTTGCGCAAATAGCGGACTTACATCAATTTGAAACTCAAAATTGTAAATCAATCAAACCATGAAATGCCGGCTTACCAAAGCGGGCAGGCAGCTGGTTTCGACATTAGAGCCAACCTCAGCAGTTCTGTGCTGCTCATGCCCGGCGAGCGCTCACTCATTCCTACCGGATTGTTTTTTGAGCTGGAAAAGGGTTTTGAAGCACAGGTGCGTCCACGCAGCGGATTGGCTATCAAACACGGAATTACTTTGCTCAACAGCCCCGGCACTATTGATGCCGACTACCGCGGCGAAGTGAAGGTGATAGTGATAAACCACGGCGACCAACCTTTTGAAATAACCCACGGAATGCGCATTGCCCAAGTGGTGGTGGCGCCGGTTACACAGGTAGCATTTGAGGCGGTAAACCAATTGAGCGATACCAACCGCGGCGAAGGCGGTTTCGGACACACCGGATTAACCTAACAAAACATATAAATAAAAAGAAAAAATGAGAATTATTGTTCCTATGGCAGGTATGGGCAAGCGCATGAGACCGCATACGCTTACCGTGCCTAAACCGCTGGTACACGTAGCCGGAAAACCCATTGTTGAACATTTGGTGAATGACATTGCCAGCCTGGCTGATGGCAAGGTGGAAGAAGTGGCGTTTATCATTGGCAGGTTTGGCAAAGCCGTTGAAAAACAACTACTCGAAGTGGCTGAGCACATTGGCGCCAAAGGCTCTATATATTATCAAGACGAAGCACTAGGTACGGCACATGCCATTTATATGGCCGAAAAATCGCTGCAAGGTCCTTGTGTGGTGGCTTTTGCCGATACACTTTTCCACGCCGATTTTAAATTGGATGTGGATGCCGACGGTATCATTTGGACCAACCATGTGGACGACCCGCGGGCCTTTGGTGTGGTAAATAAAGATGCCAATGGTTTCATTACCGAGTTTGAAGAAAAACCCGAAGTGCCCCGCTCAAATGAGGCTATAATTGGTATTTATTATTTCCGCGAGGCCGATATTCTTCGCAACGAAATAAAATACCTGCTCGACAATAAAATCATGGGCAAGGGCGAGTACCAGATTACCGATGCGCTGGAAAACATGAAAAACAAAGGCCTTAAGTTCAAATCGCAAAGTGTAAACGAGTGGATGGACTGCGGCAACTACAAGGTGACCGCCGAAACCAATGGCCGCTACCTCGACCTGATAAAAAACCGCCCCAACTTGGTGGCCGATGATGTGCAAACGGAAAATGCCGTTATTATTCCGCCTTGCTATATTGGCAAAAATGTGGTGCTGCGCAATGCCATTGTGGGTCCGCGCGTATCTATTGGCCCGGGCACACAAATACACAATAGTGTAATAAGTGACAGTATAGTACAAGGACAAAGCGTGGTGGATGGCTTGGTAGCTAAAAACTCTATAATAGGCAACCACGTTAAAATAAATTTGAAGCCCACCGAGTTAAGCCTGGGCGACTATAACGAAATGTATTGATGAAAATAGTGTTCAAGGCCGTATTTGTAATAGCTGTTTTAGCAGCACAACCCGTACATGCGCAATTGTTTAAGCGCAAAAAAGCTGAAAAGGAAACCCGCAAGCGCGAAGACGAAGGGCGGGGACAGGTGAGGGGAAACGCCTTTCATGAAAAATTTTTCAACGGAATGCGCGAATACGGCCTTGAAAATTATGACAAAGCTGCCGAAGCTTTTTTGGCTTGTATAGAAATGGACCGCTCTTCCTATGCCTCGCACTACCAATTGTCAAAAGTTTATTGGGATATGGGCGAAAAATCTAAGGCGCTTGTACATGCCGGCGAAGCCTGCAATATGCAGCCGGGCAATGAAGATATCTACCAAAACTACCTCTATTTCTTGCTTCAGGTACGCAAATTCGGCGATGCCATCAATCTGACCAATCAGTTCCTGGCTCAACAAACCGACGACGTAAAACTCATAAAATACAACAAGGAATTGTCGCGATTTTATGAGTACAACCGCGAACCGGAAAAAGCAGCCGAAGTATATAATGCACTGGAAAGCCGCTACGGATACAGCGACGGTTATTGCTTGGAAAGGTTGCGCATCTACCGCAGCAACGGGCTTATTGCTCAGGCACTTAGCGAAACAGAAAACCTGCTGCAACACAATCCGGGCAACACAAAATACATGCTTGAACGAGCCGGCTTGCTTAGCGACAAAGGCAATACCGACGAAGCACTTACGGCCTACAACAAAGTATTGGAGTTGCAACCCGACAATGCCGAAGCTTTGCTGCAATCGGGGCAGTTGCTCTACAGTATTAATCCCACCGAATCCATAGTGCGGCTGGGAAAGGCTTTTGCCAACCGCAGCAACAGCGCCGAAGAAAAATTGAAAGCCTTCAACCGCTTGAGCCAATGGGGAATTTCGGCTGATGACAAATTGAAATTGGCACAAATAATATATAAAAGTAATGGCGACAGCCCGCTTGCCTGCAAAGCTATGGCTGATGCCTATACTGATTTGGGGAAGAAAAAAAAAGCCGCGCCTTATTTGGCCGAAGCGCGTTCTTTAGACCCATCAAACTTTGCTTTTGTGCAGGAGCTTATTGCCCTTTATTATGAAATTGGTGACTATCGCAACCTGCTTAGCGAAAGCATCAGGGCGGTTGATTTATATCCGAGCCAACCTTCGTTCTACCTGTATGCGGGCATTGCCTATATGGAAGCGCTCGATTTTGACAACTCGCTGATAATGTTGGAAACCGGCAAGTCTTATGTGTTGGCCAACAACGCCTTGCGGGTGCAGTTTCAACTCACACTGGCCGAGCTTTTTGGCCGCATGGGCGAGTATGGCGAAAGCGATAAGGAGTTTGAAAAAATAATAAATGAATTTCCGTCAAGTGCTACGGCTTTAAATAACTACGCTTACAGCCTGGCACGCCGCGGACAGCGTTTGGACGAAGCGCGTAAAATGAGTGAAAAATCCATGCAGTTGGAAGGGGAGAATGCATCGTATCTCGATACGTATGGCTATATACTTTTTGTACAGAAAAATTATAAAGACGCCGTAACTTACCTGCAAAAGGCCCTGCAAAAAGCCCCTGGCAGTCCTGAAATAGCAGAACACCTGGGCGATGCATTATACATGAACGGCCAAGCAGATGATGCCTTGAAATATTGGAAAATGGCACAGGAATATGGCAATGAAAGTGATTTGTTGCAAAGAAAAATAAGCGATAAAAAGTATTATGAAAAGTAATTTAATCTATTTCGCGATGCTTGCTTTTCTTATGCAATCGTGTATATTCTACAAAAAGGAATTTTCGCCCGAAACCGTGAGCCGCATTAGAAATATGCAACAGTTTACCGAAGCCTATGGTTTTGTGCGTGGCAAGCACGAATACCAATGGCTAGAGTTGAGCGGACGCGTGAAAATAGTTTCAGAAACACAGAATGTATCATTGGCGGCGCAGTTGAAGTCACGGCACGACAGTGTGGTTTGGCTGCGGCTATCAAAATTTTTGGAAGTGGCGCGCGCGCAGGCCGATGTAAACAGTTTGCAGGTACTCGACCGCATCAACCACGAATACTCACAATTCGGTTTCAACCAAATAAGTGCCTATGTAGATCCCAACGAAGGATTATCGGCTTTTGAACACCTGCTTTTTGGCAAAATTCCATTTGAGCTTGATGGAGCGCATTTCAGCCGCGAAGAGGATTTTTTTAAAATAAGGAAAACCGATAGCCTTGAGCAAACCGTGCTGATTGACAAACTGAACCTCTGCATGACAGAGTACCACATTGAGTCGCCCAAAACCCACAAATCGGCAACCATTAGCTTTAGCAACTACACCGAAACATCTATGGGGCTGATGCCCAAAAACATAGTGGTGCAATTATCTGAAGGAAATTTGAGCGAAATATCAATGGAATTCTCTAAAATTGAATTTACAAACAAACAGAAAGTAGATTTTGATGTGCCTGAAAGCTACCATAAAAATTAGTTTTTTGTTGTTGCTTGTGCTATGCGCGGGCAGTGCATGGGCGCAAAGCAGAGAAGAACTGGAAAAACAACGCAAACAAAAGCTGGAAGAAATAGCTTTTACCCAAAAACTGATAGACCAAACGGGCGAGGCTCAGAAGAAAAATCTCAACTACCTGATTATCATCAACCGGCAGATAAAAAATCGTGAGCAGTTGATAGTAACTGAACACTCGGTGCTCAAAATGCTTACCCGGAGCATAGACCAAACCGAGCTTTTTATTCTGGCCCTTGAAAGCGATATAAACACGCTGAAGGAAGAATATATAGAAATGGCTTATTTTGCTTTTAAAAACCGAAGCAGCTATGATTATCTGTTGTATATTTTTGCATCGGAAAGCCTTCAGGAAGCCTGGAACCGCATGCGCTACATCAGGTTTTATAATGAGATACGCACCAACCAAATAGAGTTGATAAAAAGTACCCAACAGTCACTCTCGCACAAAATAACCAATCTCAAAAGCCAGATTAATTCAAAGAAAGAATTGTTGGAAAATCTGGAATTGGAAAAGCAGAAACTACAGCGCGATAAAACCACCAAAAATGAGATTTTAGGAGAGCTAAAGGGCAAGGAAAAGGAATTTAAAGACAAGCTGAAAGAAGACCAACGCATAGCCAAGGAACTAGACAAGGCAATAGAAGAAATAATAACTGCCGAGATTGCCAAAAATGAAAATCTGGAATTGAGCGGGCTGAGCAGCAACGAGTTTGCAAGCAACCGCAACCACTTTATTTGGCCGGCCAATGGCATTGTATCCAAGGGTTTTGGCAAGCAAGAACACCCCACCATACCCAATGTATTTATCAATAATTTTGGTATAGATATCCGTACCGAAAAAGGCGCCGTTGTTCGAGCTGTTTTTTCAGGCGTGGTGTCGCATGTTATTTTTATTCCCGGAGCCGATAATGCCATTATTATACAGCACGGCGAGTATTACACCGTGTACAAAAATCTCATAAACGTAAAGGTAAACACCGGTGATACCGTAAAAGAAGGGCAGGAGCTGGGAACGGTTTCTTATGATGAAAATAAGGAAATAGCCGAATTGCACTTTGAAATGCGCTACCTCAACGAAAAACTCGACCCGCAATTGTGGTTGAAGAAGAAGTGATTCGATAAACGGCGTTTCGTTTTATATGTGTTAAGGAATATACCGGGTTCTCTCAGCAGAAATTGACAGAAGGGAATTGCTATATGATATGGTTCTTGTGCTGAACATATTGAATACAGACGTATGCAGAAATAATTGTAAATTGCCTTATGGCTTGTAAGGTGAGAAAATCGCAGATGCCTTTCAGAAACGAAAATCGTACTTTCAGAAAAAAAAAGTAGCTGCTCACCTTATAGTCACTAATATAGATTCGAAAATTACGAAATGATATTGTTACATTTGAAATCTAAATCTGAAGCAAATCACAATAAGGATTATTCCGTTGTGAAAACATTTAAAGCGGCCTCGCGAATAGCAAGGTCGCTTTTTTATTTGAACAAAATCAAACAACAATGAAAAAAATATTGGGATTAGACATTGGAGTATCTTCCATCGGCTTGGCCATAGTTAAGGAAGACAATAACAAAAAGGAGATAGAAAATTTGTCAGTTAGAATTGTGCCCGAAGATCCTGGTTTTCATGGTAAATTCTATTCTGGTAATACTGCGAGCAAGAATTTGGCAAGGACAGAAAAAAGAGGAATAAGGCGAAATAACCAGAGATTCAAAGCGAGAAGGGACCGACTCTATGAAGCCTTAAAGCATAACTCAATGTTTCCTACTAAAGAATTGTTCAATCTCTCTTCTATTGAACTATATGGATTAAGGTCAAAAGCAGTTACAGAGCGGATTGAATTGAAAGAATTGGGGAGGATAATGGTCTTATTGAACCAGCGACGTGGTTTTCTCAGCAACCGCAAATCAATTTCTGATGAAGACAACTCTACTGCGTTTAAGGAGAAAATGCATGAACTGGAAAATGCCTTAAAAGGAAAAACTATTGGCCAAGAATTGTTCAATGAGCTTAAGAAAGTAGGTCAACCTTTTGAAATACTCTTAAGAGAAAGAACATATAGGAGAGGCTTGTACCTAGAGGAATTTGATAGAATTTGGGATATGCAAAAAAGTTACTATCCATCGGTTCTCACAGGAGGAAGCAATGAAGACAATAACAAGGGGACCTTATATCATGAGATTAGAAATCGGATCATTTATTACCAGCGCCCTCTCAAGAGTCAAAAAGGACTGGTTTCTGAATGCCCTTTTGAGAAACACCATAAAGCTGTTGCTAAAAGCTCCCCGTACTTTGAACTATTTAGAATTTGGCAAAAAATCAATGATTTATCATGGAAAACACCAACTGGAGAAACGCATTATCCAACCCAGCAACAGAAGGAAAAAATCAAAGATGCGCTTTGGCTTGGAAATGATCTGAATGCTAACCATAAACTAACCATAAGCAAGATTAAGTTAATACTCGGCTACAGTGCCCGTGAGAAGATTTACCTGAATTTTACCGAACTTGATGGAAGTAGTACTTACTCTAGAATTAAGAGTGCCCTGATTAATGCCAATATTAGTGATCCAGATAAGTACTTGTTCTTCAATCCAAGTGTCAATGATGAAAAAGGAGGTTTGTTTGAACTATGGCACATTACTTACTCTTTACCCACCGAAGCAGAAGTGGCTTCTACCCTACAGAAGCGATTTGGATTTTCTGAATCACAATCTCAGGTTATTGCCCAGAAAACAGGCTATAAGCCCGACTATGGCAATTTGTCAACCCGTGCCATTAGAAAGCTTTTGCCACATCTCGAAAAAGGTACAGGATATAGCAGTGCCTGTGATATTGTCGGCTACGATCATAGTGGTTACAAAACTGAGATTAAGTTAAATAAAAAGCTGGTGCCGCTTAAACCTAATTCACTTAGGAATCCAGTTGTCGAACAAATTCTTAATCAATTGGTCAATATGGTTAATTTGGCCATTAAGGAATATGACTCCTTCGATGAAATTAGGGTGGAATTGGCGAGAGAGCTTAGAAACAATGCTAAAACCAGAAAAAAAATCTCCCAGTCTAATGCCAAAAACAAAAAGAACAATGAAAAGATAAGAGCTATCTTAAAGGACGAATATGGGTTCAAATTAGTAAATGGACAGGATGTAAAGCGATATATACTTTGGGAGGAAACCAAATTCAAATGTCTCTATTGCAATAAAAGTATTCAATCATCTGCACTAATCAATGGCAGTGCTGAAATTGAGCACATATTGCCTAAATCAAGATCCTTTAGCCATGCCATGAGTAATTTTATACTGGCCCACAGAAAGTGTAATTCTGACAAAGGGCAACGAACAGCATATGACTTTATGGCTACAAAAGGTGAAGATGCTCTACATGAGTATATCGAAAATGTAAACAGCTTATATGGCGATGGAAACGGAACTCTCACTAAAGCAAAATTTGAAAATCTTATGTGCAAAGGGGAAGACATCCCGTCTGATTTTGTAGAGCGAATGAAAAAAGATTCGCAGTATATAGCAAAGGAAGCTGTAAAACTGCTAAAATCAGTTTGTCCGAATGTTTACACCACAACAGGGCAGATAACGGATTTTCTCAGGGATGAATGGGAATTGAAGCACTTACTTCAGGAATTGGGCCTGCCTAAATACAGGGCTATTGGTCAGGTTGAAGAAAAAACTGTAAAAACAAATGGCGATACTAAAACAATAGAAGTAATAAAGGATTGGAGTAAGAGAGACGATCACCGACACCACGCCGTGGATGCCTTGATTTGTGCATTAACAGATCAAAAAATCATTTTTAAGCTCAACAACCTCAATAAAATCTATCAATATGAAAGGAATGCATTATCTGATGGTGAGATATTGGATATTGAAAATGCACTTGAAGGCTCATTAAGTTTAAAGGAATTTTCAGACCAAAAGGGCAATGTCTTAGCACCTCCGCTAGAGAATCTACGTAGCGAAGCAAAAGTACATTTGGAAAAAATTATGATTTCCTTTAAAAAGGAGAACAGTAAGGTTCTTACCAAAAACATCAATAGACCCAAATATGCCAAAGAACAGGAAACCTGGGTTCCAAGAGCACGAATGCATGAAGAAACCATTATGGGAAGGGTTAAGCGTGTTGCAAAAAGAAAATTAAAGCTTAACAACAAGATTAGCCTTGAACACTTAGAAATGATTGTAAGCCCTGAAATTAAGCTTTTGATTAATACTCATTTGGAAAAGTATAATAATGATATATCCCTGGCATTCTCTCCAAAAACATTAAAGAACGATTCTATTATCCATAAGGGAGATGAATTAAAAGAGACAATGGTTTATGAATGGATTTACACTAAAAGGGTCAATCTAAATGAGAGTATCACTTCGGCACAAATCTCAAAAATTGTAGACGAAACAATTAAAAGTGTGGTTCAACAAAGACTTGATGAAAAAGGAGGTAAGATTAAAGAAGCCTTCAAAGACTTAACTGAAAATCCGATCTACCATAGCAATGGACATCTGATTAAGTCGGTGAAAGTATATGACGAAAGTAAGACCATTGAAACAACAGTTAAAAGAGATAGGTTTGGCAATGTTATTCAAGATGAAAATGATAATCCTATTCCAACTGGTTATGCGCTACCAGGTAAGAATCATCACGCCTTGATTTATAAGGATGAGAATGGAAAGTTTAAAGACAAGGTAATTTCATTTTGGGAAGCTGTAGCGATAGGTTTGGAAAACACAAGAGTATCGGGTAAACCCTATCCCATCATAGACAGAAAGGATGATCCGGAGCTAGGAATATTCCAATTCTCAATGCAGATCAATGACCTGTTTGTTTTCGACCTAACACACTCGATCAATCCACAAGAAGACAACGAGATAGATTTTTTTGACCCTAAAAATAGAAAGCAAATAAGTGAAAAGCTGTTTCGAGTGCAAAAAATGAGTAAAAAAAGTAATGGACAATTCGCTATAAATTTCAGACACCATCTTGAATCTCAAACTGTGAGAAAGAATAAAGAAAACAAGCCAATTGATGAGAAACTTTTAAAAGGAATTGTATGGGAAGAAATCACATCCAATAAAAATCTTATCAGATTATCCAAAGTCAGAATCAACCATCTTGGCCAAATCATAAAAGTGGGCGAATGAAAAAATAATCAAATAACCTGATAGATGTGTTATTGAAGAAAAACCTAACTAAGCAACAATCATCCGTGAATAATAAACCTTGCTTCCATATGGAATTTGTCTTTTCAAATGGGTAACACAAATCAAAAAGGAAGAGAAATTACTTCAATGTAGCAAAATATGAACCAAAAAGACTTCATAAATACCCTTGGCTTGTCTGCCAGTGGACTATTCATTCCAAAGCATCTGGCTGAACGGAAACCCGCCAAAATATATGACAACTATGTGCGCGGACTCAAGCACTATCGATTTTTGGACTGTAAGGATCAAATTAAAGAGGGCGACGAATTGACTTTACAACCTGAACCGGAAAACCAGTACGACCGCTATGCGATATCGGTACATTGGCAGGGAAACCGTATGGGTTTTATTGCCGCGTACGAAAATGTTGTACTGGCCAATATGATGCGTCAGGGAGTTTATTTATCATCTTTCGTAAGTCAGATAGCTCCAAAGTTATATCCCTTCAATGCGTTGGCTGTGGAAGTTTTTGCAGAACTCATAATAGCTAAGCCACCACTCTTGGAGTATTTTGCCAATGAACGAGCCGATGATTCTGATGATTATTACAGGAAGTTATAAATCAGCCCTGACAGGGTTTAGAACCCTGTCAGGGCTTTTCAGAAAATGATGAAGAAAATATGATCGTCAAATGCAAAAATTAGTACCCAACCAATATTACCATATGTTGAACCGGGCCAATGGCAACGATGAACTCTTCAGAGAAGATGAAAACTATTACTTCTTTCTCGAAAAATATAAAAAGTTCATCCACCCGGTGGTTCATACCCTAGCCTACGCCTTAATGGGCAATCATTTTCATTTGGTGGTGAGGGTTCGGAAGGCTGAAGACCTGCAACAAACTCTGACAGGGTTTTTCATAAAATGATGAAGAAAATATGATTGTCAAATGCAAAAATTAGTACCCAACCAATATTACCATGTATTGAATCGAGCCAATGGCAACGATGAACTCTTCAGAGAAGATGAAAACTACTATTTCTTCCTTG
>WGNN01000149.1 GCA_016124515.1 bacterium | reverse complement strand
TTCGCTCATGTCCACGCGTATCAGCGCATCTTCATTGTCAAAAAGATATTTGGCAAGCACTTTGGCGGTTTCGGTTTTTCCTATACCTGTAGGACCCAAAAATATGAATGAGCCAATGGGTTGGTTGGGATCTTTAAGTCCGGCGCGGGTTCGTTGTATGGCCTTGGTAAGTTTTTTAATGGCTTCGGGCTGACCAATAACGTTCTGCATCAGCTCGTTTTCCATATTCAACAACCTATTGCCTTCGCTTTGTCCAATGCGTTTTACGGGCACACCGGTCATCATGGCTACCACCTCGGCAATATCGGCTTCGTCAACGGTGTATCTGTGTTTCTTGGCTTCTTCTTCCCATTCGTTTTTGGCGCGTTCTAGTTGCTCAATGAGTTTTTTCTCTTGATCGCGCAGTCGGGCGGCCTCTTCGTATTGCTGGCTTTTAACCACTTGATTTTTCTCGTCCTTGATGGCTTCTATTTTCTTTTCAAGTTCAAGAATGGCTTGTGGAACGTGTATGTTGGTAATGTGTACGCGCGCACCCGCCTCATCAAGTACATCAATTGCTTTATCAGGCAAAAAACGGTCGTTTATATAGCGTTCACTCAGTTTTACACATGCTTTTATTGCGTCCTCGGTATAAGTCACCATGTGGTGGTCTTCGTACTTCTCTTTTATGTTGTGAAGTATCTGCACAGTTTCGTCAGGCGTGGTAGGATCTACCATTACCAACTGAAACCTACGATCGAGCGCGCCATCTTTTTCTATGTGTTGACGGTATTCGTCAAGAGTGGTAGCACCAATACATTGAATTTCGCCGCGGGCCAAGGCCGGTTTAAACATATTGCTTGCATCGAGCGAACCTGATGCACCGCCGGCTCCTATGATGGTGTGAATTTCGTCAATAAACAGAATTACATCACGGTTTTTCTCCAACTCATTCATCACCGCTTTCATGCGCTCTTCAAACTGACCACGATATTTGGTACCTGCTACAAGCGAGGCCAAATCGAGGGTAACTACTCTTTTGTTGAAAAGTACGCGCGATACCTTTTTCTCAATTATGCGCAGGGCAAGGCCTTCGGCAATGGCGGTTTTGCCCACACCGGGTTCGCCAATAAGCACGGGATTGTTTTTCTTGCGTCGTGAAAGAATTTGCGAAACCCTTTCAATTTCCTTTTCCCGACCCACAATGGGGTCAAGTTTGTCTTCTTCGGCAAGTTTGGTCAGGTCGCGACCAAAGTTGTCGAGAACAGGAGTTTTGCTTTTTGACTCGCCTTTTCTGGGGGTGCTTTTAGCTCCGCCGGGTTTGTCAAAATCGTCGTCAGATGGCTCGCTTGGCAGCTCTGATTTGGGGGTGTAATATATTTCTTCCAATTGATCTTTAAATGATTGATAGTCTATTGCGTATTGATTGAGAATCTGCGCGGCAATGTTTTCTTCATCGCGCAGAATAGACAGCACAAGGTGCTCGGTACCTATTACTTCGCTTTTAAAAATTTTGGCTTCCAAATAGGTCACCTTCAGCACTTTTTCGGCTTGTTTGGTGAGGGGAATATTACCTGTAACTTTTTTGTGGCTGGCTGAGTTTTTTATTGATTCTTCAATGGTTTTTTTGAGTACTGCGAGCTCAAAGTCCAACATCTGCTTGATGGTTCTGATGGCTCTGCCCTCTCCTTCTCTTATAAGCCCCAGAAGAAGGTGCTCGGTACCTATGTAGTCGTGTCCAAGACGTATGGCTTCTTCTCTGCTATAGCTTATTACGTCTCTTACGCGTGGTGAAAACTTGGCTTCCATTCAGGAGAATTTTTTAAGGATTATGAACGCCGCAACGCTACAAAAAGTTTGCCGTATGATTTTTTGAGATTTCACCAAAATTTTATGCGGCGCGCAGTTTATAGCCGTGCTGAGCACCCAAATGTAGGTAATACCAAAATATAAAGCCCTCTTTTGCAAGAGGGCTTTTACATATTTTGTCAAAAAATATCTTAATGTTTCGATACGGGGAAAGCCGTACTGTAGCTGTCTGTATCAATTTTCAGGTAGTAAATACCATTGTTTAGCGATGTCAAATCTATTTGGGTGCTTCCACCTGACACATTTTCACTATAAACGGTTTTACCTGTCAAATCAACTATAGATATACGCGATTTGTCGGTTGGTTTTGCGTCAAAGCGAACCCTTAACATACCTGTAGTTGGGTTGGGATAAGCTTGCAAGTTGATGTTTTTGTTGATTTCGGCCACTGACTCAGGGTAGCGGGTATGATAGCCGTCAATGTCGTTTTTGTCGCGCGGAAGCAATTTCCAGTTGCCAAAACTGTAGAACATAATACCTTTTATGAAGCCCAAACTCTGTTCTGGTTTCAAACTGTCGTTGGCAAAATTCTGCTCAATGAATGGCGAAAAATCATCCACTCGCATTTGCGGTGTTCCGCTATTCACATCCTTGGCAAAAGTAAACTCGCCGTAGTAACCCGGGAAGTCGGGAGCGGTATCGGCCACTACCATATTGTCCCACTGCATAAACATCCCTTCAAAACCTTCGGCAAATGGATTTTGTCCTTGGAATGAATCGATAGGCACATTCATAATTGCGGGCGGCAAACCATTGCCATCCGCTTTGGTAAACTCTATGTTTGAGAGGTGGGTTACGCTGTTTATTTCCTCAACGCTGGCTTTGGTAATGGTAAGCAAATCGCCTCTTTTCAACTGCGAAAGACCATCGCCTGCCTGACCTTTAATAAATATGGCACTGCCGGGATCGTTGCTATCTTGAATAACAGTAATGCCCAAATAGTTTACAGTGGCAGTTACCACGGCATTGAGTACAATTCCTTCCAGGGTTTTGCCGTCGTAAATTGAAGCTCCGTTTGGATTGGGTGTCATTTGGATTTGCGAAATTTTGCGCAAACCGCCATTGAGCACATGCACCATCAACTTCATACCGCTTTGGTCGGGGCCATAGCTCATGTTGCCTTCATTGTCTTCCGCCTCAATATAAATTTTCACGAATGAATCATCTGCTTGTTTGGGAACGGTGGCTTGCCACTCATCACCATTTACCTTGCTCATGGCCACTGTTTTCCAGTCGGTTGAATTGATACCCACGGCATATTTAACATTGGCAGCTTTTACCGACACATCGTCAATAATGGTTGCACTTACGGTAATATCGTCGCTTGCAGTAGGCACTAGTGGCGAAGCACTGGCATTTGAAATAATAGCCGGCACTACAGAACCCAAACCCAAATCTTCGGGAACAAGCGGAGCCAATTGGTAGCCCGCACGTGTATCCTGCACTATTACACCGCGAATGAAATCCAAAACGGTTCCTTCAGCGGGTGGCTCCCAAGTTGATTGGTTGGGTATTTCATATCCTTTTTCTATACCGGCACCATCGCCGCGGTAATATCCTGAATAGTCTCTGATATCGATGGTAATTCCATTGGCATTTTTTACTGACCAATTCCATCGTCCGGCTGACCACTCTTCGCGGTTTACCACAGTTACATTTTTAAACTCAACATAAACCTGTTCGTAGGGCTCACCGGTTACGTATTGGTCTTCGCCGGCACCGTTTTTAAATGAATCTATTTCAATAACATAAGGAGTTATTTCGGTTTTTGTAAGGTTGGTTACTTCAGTTTCTACCTCTTTAAGGTAAAGCTGTGTATTGCCTTGGTAATCACCCAACTCTCCTTGAAATTTTACGGTTAAACCGGGTTGGAAGTTTTCATAAAATTTGGTAACGGCTTTCAGGGTGGCAAGGTCTTTTGAACCAACGGGACCCGGATCGGCCATTACTTCCAAGCCACTCCAGCGGCCTGCGCCATCTTTGCTGAAAACCATAGTAGATCGTCGGCTCAAACTAAGTCCGTAGTAGCCCGGATGCATTGGGCATACTACCCCTTCTACCGTAAGAGTGGTACGTTTGCCATTGTTTATTCCGCCTGTGCGGCCATCGCCAAAATAACTTGGTTCGTCGTTGCCTTTGGCCAGGCTTTGCGGGGTAACGTATTGGATACTGTCAAAACGCACCGGCCTGCCGAGCTGCGCCATGGCATTCACCGCGAAAAGAAGCAGTAAGCTGGTAAATAAATGTTTCATTGCAATTGAAATTTTAGACAAAATTATAAGATTTTATTAGGCTTGATTATTAACTAATTTGAACGGTGTTAAGCTATCGCAACACAGCAAAGGTTCCCTGATAGCTCTTGCCGGTGCGGTTGTCGGTTACCGAATACATGTAAGTACCCTGGGCTACTGACTGCCCCGCTTTTGAGAGCAGGTCCCAAGCGTGTTCACCACCGGCAAAAACCCTTTTTTCTGCTTCGCCGCCATAGTCATTAAACCAGCGAATATCATCGCCATTATAGTTGGTGGCGTTGTGTTCAAACTGATCTACCAACTCCCCGGCGGAGGTATAAATAGTGATGGTGCAACTTGCAGGAAGGTTGGTGAAATACATTTTATGTGTGAGTGAGCTTTCACCATCCCAAGCGGCGGTGGTTCTGAATGGATTTGGATACACTCCTACCTCCCACTCTTTGTTTTCAGCGGCAGCGGTATCGGTACCTAAAAACAAGCGGTAGTTGTTGGTTGAAAACGAGGACTCAAGTGGATCGAGTTTTAGTTCCTTGTCGCCTTCATCAAAAGCGGTGAGTATAAACATGTACTGCCAGCCGCTAAGCAAGCCATTTATTCGGTAGTGGAAAAAGTATTCTACGCCATCAATTGTTACCGGTTTCTCCAGTTCTATTTCTTTAAACCCATTGTTGAAACCCACATCATTGCCCATAGAATCCCACTGCGCAATAAGGTTTGAGGAGCTTATTAAATCAAGGCTCAAATCGTCTCCTGCATTGCTTCGATACAGCTTGAAGCCTTCAAAATCGTGTTTTTTTGAAATAGGATCAATGCTTTCGATAGAGTTTTTGGTCCAGTAAATGTCTAAATAATCGGTATTGGGCACAAACTTTACCTGCGGATCTTTGGGTGGTTCGGGCAAAATGTATTTGTCCAGTTTACCATTGTCGTTCAGGTCTTCGCCAGCGTCCAATTCGCCGTTTTCGTTCACATCTTCGCCTATGTAAGTTCTTTTGGCCCAGTCAAGGTGGTCATACAATTCTTTGCGCGCCACTTCGGTATCGGTAGTTTGGGTGGCATTGGGGTCGGGCAGTTGTTTGGCGCAAACCAAAGCCAGGGCAAAAGTCACCGTTTCGCCGGGTTCAATTGATGGAATGGGTCCTATGGAAATGAGTTGCACTTTGTTGCTCGCTATCCTCAATCGGTTGTCGTAATCGGGAATCTTATCGCCAAGCGACTTTTTGAGTACGGTGTATTTGGCATTGTCGGTAGCCGGAAAAACTGTGAGCCCCGTGGTGGAATTGTACTCCCAAAAGTTGTAGTTGACACGCGGTTTAGGATAGCCGAGTTCCACAAAACGGTTGGCATTGGCCGGGTGCAAAAACTCGTTGCGCCAGTCAACCCCCAAAATTCGTGCAGCCCCGTAAGAGCGTGTGTAGGCCGCATCATCACCCGAAACCTGAAACACATAAAATGAGGTTTGGTCTTTAAGCATTCCTGCACCGCCTTTGCTAAAAAATGCCGCTCCGCCATCTTGCGTTACGTTTACATTGCGCACCACCATATCGCTCCAAAAACCAAGGTAAACAGAGTCCCAGCGGTTGTTGCTTTTGTTGGTGATTTCGTAATTGACAATGACAAAAAAATCAGCAAAAGAATAATTCCAGGCGTAGGTTTCCTGGTGCACAACGGCTTTTAGCGGATATTGGTGGTTGCTGATGGGAATTCCTGATCCGGGAACATATACATTGGAATCGGTGATATTGATAACCATGTCCTGATGCGAAACTGCCGCTCCGGAGTAGTAGTCGCTGTTGGTGAGTGTAGAACGCTCGGTAATAGGACCGAGAGCAGTAAACTCAAAACCCGAACGACCGGTGCTGTAGCCCGAAGCCGCGTCAACGGCTGATGATGACACCCTGATTTCACCACCCACCTGCGCGCCAATCCAAAATCCACCTTCAAACAAATGTTCAATACCTGAGTTGAGTGGATATTCCATAGATGGAGGTCCATCGGGAGTATTGCGCACATTGGGACGGCCCAGGGTGCCCACATTGGTTACGTTGAGACCAATATTTCCGGCATCCACTGTTTTTTCTTCAAAAGTTTGTGCACTTGCTATACCACACAGTGCTACAAAAAAGAGAATTACGCTTTTTTTCGCCAACATATTCGGCAAAACTACAGTGATTAAATGAACTAATTCTTAGCCTTGCATCTCAAATTGACTATTAAGAAATTGCAAAGCATGAAAAACAAGCAAGAAATAGTAGAAGATTGGTTTTTCCGCTACACCGGATTGTACCCTGATGAGTGCGGAAAATTTGTGCTCCTGACCAACTTCAGCAACTACCTGAATCTTTTTTCGGAGTTGACCAACGAGCCCATTATTGGACTGAACCGCAACATGCCCAACGTAACGCACAACGACATTACCCTTATAAACTTTGGGATGGGGAGTCCGAATGCGGCCACCATAATGGATTTGCTGGGCGCTGTAAAACCCAAGGCAGTTTTGTTTTTGGGCAAATGCGGCGGACTGAAAAAGAAAAACCAAATAGGCGACCTAATTCTACCTATAGCAGCTATTCGCGGCGAAGGAACATCAAAAGACTACCTGCCGCCCGAAGTGCCCGCTTTGCCTGCTTTTAGCTTGCAAAGGGCAGTGTCGAGCACCATTAGAGAGTATGGAATGGACTACTGGACCGGCACCGTATATACTACCAACCGCCGCGTGTGGGAACATGATGAAAAGTTTAAAAATTACCTGCGTGAAATACGTGCCATGGCTTTGGATATGGAAACCGCTACCCTGTTTATAACGGGTTTTGACAATGAAATACCCGTGGGCGCACTATTGCTGGTAAGCGACCAACCCATGATAGCTGAAGGAGTGAAAACCACGGAAAGCGACAAATTGGTGACCCAAAAATTTGTGGAAACACATATAAAAATTGGTATTGATTCGCTCAATGAAATAAAGGACGAAGGAAGGTCGGTAAAACACTTACGCTTTGACTAACATGCTTTTTTTTGACAACCGCATAAGCACCAATGCCTATTTTAACCTGGCACTGGAAGAATATTTCTTCAAACAAATAGAGAGTGATGCCATACTGCTGTGGCAAAGCGACAACGCCATAATTGTAGGAAAACACCAAAATGCGCTGGCCGAAATAAACCTGCCTTATGTAATGGAAAACAACATAGCCATTGCAAGACGTTTGTCGGGCGGTGGCACGGTTTACCACGATTTGGGCAACCTTAATTTCACTTTTATTCAAACCGGCGCAAAAGAAAAACTTGTTGATTTTGCCCGTTTCATTGCACCTATTAAGCAAGCTTTTGCCGAGATGGGCTTAACCGTGGAACAAGGCAAACGAAATGAAATTTTGCTCAACGGCAAAAAGATTTCAGGCAATGCGGAACATACCTTCAAAAACCGCGTACTGCACCACGGCACCCTGCTTTTCAATGCCAATTTGCAAACCCTGGTCAAATCGCTTCGGGTAAACCCACTGAAGTTTGAAGACAAGGCTATTAAATCGGTTCAGTCAAGGGTTTGCAACATCAGCGATTTTTTGCCGGATACTGATTTTGAGCAATTCAGGGCACATTTGGCGGCATCGCTTATGCGGCAATTTGGCGTAGAAAAACCTTATGAATTAAGCACCGGGCAACAAGAAAGCATACAAGCCCTGGCCAAAGAAAAATACGAAAGCTGGGATTGGAATTTTGGCTATTCGCCCAACTACACCCTCAACAAAACACTGTTCGTAAACGAGTTGGAGACCGAATTGAGCATTGAAGTGAAACGTGGTGACATTACCGCTATGCGATGTGCGGCAGAACAAAATGGCGCGCTGGGCAGGGTGCTCGCTGAGCTATTGGGCAAAAAGCACCGACCGGAAATTGTTGCCGCTATTTGCAAGGAACACGGCTATGCCAATTACCTTGATTTTTTCTAGGCATTGCAACAATTCGCTTTTTAACATGTGAAAAGCAGATTTTCACTGAAAAAATGGCATAAAAAAAGCCGCTTGCAAAGAATACAAGCGGCTCTTACTTTCTAACTTTTATATGGAACGTTTAATTTTCTCCTTCGTTCACATTTGAAGCTTGTGGCTTAACGGTACCTTTTATAGTAAGTACAATTTGCGAGTCGTCCATGAAAATAACGGTGAGTGTTTTATGGAAAGGACCTTGCCTTTTGGTATCGTATTTAGCGGTTACGTATCCTTGTTCGTTGGGTTGTACCGGCTCTTTTGAGTAGCTTGGAGTAGTACATCCGCAAGAAGTTTTCACATTTTTGATAATGAGTGTTTCCTTGCCTGTGTTGGTAAAAGCGAATTTGCATTTGCCATCACCGTCGTAGTCAAGAATACCAAAATTGTGGATTTGTTTGTCAAACTTGGCATACGAAGCATCGGTGGGGTCGGTTGGGCTTTTGGCGCCTTCTTGTGCGTAAACAACAAAGGTGAAAAGACCGGCTAGCATTAGCGTGTAAATAAATTTCATGGTTGTGTGATTCAAAATGGTAGAAGCAAATATAAGCCGACATCTTTAGTGGAGGCCTTGCGCGGGACATGTTAACAGAGTATTTAAACTTTGCGCAGTGATTTGGTGGAAATGGGGGGTGGAGCATAGAGCGCAGGGCACAGTCATGAGTCCAAAGTCCAATGTCTAATGTCCACTATCCACTGTCCACTCACTGGAAACTGATTACTGGTTACTGAAAACTGATAACTGAAAACTGGTAACTGTGAACTTGATTCCTGAGCAAGTCGCATGTTCTACTTTTGCACAAATTTTATTGATATGTCTGTTTCTGCCCGATGGGGTTTGATAGCACTTGTTGGACTTGCTACAAGTTTTACTGCTTACTACTCACAATACAACCCAAAGGAACCGCACACCACCACCATTTATTTGGCGCTGGGTTTGGCATTGCTTGTAGCCTGTGTTTTCATTAGCATTTTCCAAACCCGCAGACAATACAAAGCCGCATTCAGCACAAAAATCGGATTGCAGGAGGGCATGAAAACCGCCCTGCTCGCCATTACTTTATATTCTCTCTACAACTATTTTTATCTGAGTAGTTTCAATCCGGCGGTAATTGAAAGTATAATAGCCGCACAAACCGATATGGTGAACGCCGCCAACCTGAGTGATGCAGACAAGGCAGCCAGGATAGCCAATCTGACAAATGAGGTAACACCATTTAAAAAAGTAACACAAGACCTTCTTCGCCTGCTTTCGGTTTCATCAATGACTGCCTTGATGGGAACCATTATTGTGAAAAAATTTCCGATATAACGCATAGGAAACCAAGCCTAAGTGGAGCCTTTCAACATCGATGAGACAGTCTCCAAATTGGCTTAGCCCCCATCTGTCAAAAAACAGAAAATTGCGCTTGTGTTTCAGGCTTCGGAAAGAACAAGGCAAGAGCCAAGAATCCACCCAAATGCGTACACAACCAAGGTCAATTAGCGGGAAGCCGCCAACAAGGCAAAAGTGCCCATTGGATGAAAGGTCCAAACCCCACTTAAACCCTTATTTAACAATAACTTAAAAAATATTTCAAGAAATTTTCACGACTGTGTTGCACAATTGAATTATCACCTAATTTTGATATGATTAAAAAGATCGTTTTGAAGATTAGATGATTCACCCTTCTACTGTCCTTAAGTTCATAGATGAGCACAAGGGCTATGGTGTTTTTGCCACCGAATTTATCCCGAAAGGCACCATCACTTACGTGAAAGATCCCCTGGAAATTGAAATCAATGAAGCGCATTTTGAAAGCTTGCCCGGCTATATGCAGGAGCATGTGGAGAAATACTCGTACATTGATGAAAATGGCACGCGGATTATAAGCTGGGATTTTGCCAAATACGTAAACCACTGTTGCAATTGCAATACCATGAGCACCGGCTACGGTTTTGAAATTGCTATTAGAGACATTTTTCCCGGCGAGGAAATAACCGACGAATACGGTTTGTTTAACCTAACCGAAGAAATGGGCTTGTACTGCGACAAACCGGATTGCAGAAAAATACTGAAACCCGAAGATTTTGACGCTTATGGCCATCTATGGGACGAAAAAGTGAAACCTGCCCTGCAATTATTGCCATCAACAGCACAGCCACTTTGGTCGTTTATTGACAGACGGGTGCAACAGGATGTGGAACTGCTTGAGCAACAACCCGAAAGCTACCGCTCAGTACTCATGCTGAAATACGAACCACAAAAGGTAAAGGTTCTTACCGCCTAAAATACACTTCGGGTAAAGTATAATGATATTCACCCGAACGAGTTAGGCACAGCTATCATAAAATTGAAATTGCGGCTCTGTGTTTACCATGTAAAAACATAATAAACACAGGGCCTTTTTTTTGCTATAAAAAGGTCAAACCTTCCAATTGATCGAGCATCCAACCGGTAATGCTGTAGCGGCTTTTGGTGGTAAGCAACACCTCGTGCTCCAATTGGCTTTGAAAAATAATAAGTCGTCCTTCAATTGGCTCTACCACAGTTGTTTCGTCATTGTTATAAACCAACAATTGACCGCCATCTTCGGGTAGCCAACCTTGGTTTAGGTAGCACACAAACGAAAGTACACGGTGCGCATTTTCGTGGAATCTGTCGGCATGTCGTTTATAAAAAGTACCGGGCGGATAATGCGTAAAATGTGTTTCAAAATCCTTGAGTCCAAGAAACAAATTTCGGTTGAGCAGTTTCATTGCCGTTTCCATTCGGTTGATAAACAATTCGGTTTCGTTGCTCACCTCTTGTTTTTCTATCCAAGCAATAAAATCACCGCGCTGACTCAGGTTTTTCTGAAACTGAAAATCCTTGCCAATCCCAGCCCTACGCAATTCATTCTCAGCATCTTTTGCATCAATTTCATTGCGAAGCAAGCGGGCGGTTTCGGAGTTGAGAAAATCATCTACAACCACAAAACCTTCATTAGAAATCAACTGGGCTACCCTTGCCCACCACTGTTCCTCCAACGCTTCGTTGTAGTCAGCAAATGTTAGTATCGACATTTTAGTGGTGCAAAATTAGCACCCCGCCACCAACTACGATGCCATTATAAAATCTTCTGTTTCTACCAATCCTATCGATTTCAAATAATTTCTGATTTCGGTACTTCTGCCGCGGTTGCTCACAAATGATAATACAAATTTTGATTTATCGTTTTTCAAATCGGTGTAGGCTATACACTGTTTGCGGTTGGTTCTTCCTTGAAAAAGGTCAATGTAGCCTTCTATTTGCACGCCATATTTTGTTAGTTCTTCAGCTTTTCGGCGGGTTTTTCTGCCTGCCCCCCACACCCATACTTTTGGAGCCAAATGGTTGTTGGTTTTGAGCCATTGCGACAGGTATTGGCATTTTATGGTGTTGAAAGCCTCAGGCGAATAAGCGGCGTGCGTGCGGGTAAGCCGCGTGTCGCTATCGGTCCACTGCATGAGCGTTTCATTTAGTTTGGCCATTTTTACCCCATTGGCATGCCACCTCAAAAACATTTCATAATCTTCGGGAAAATCTCCCTGCCGGTAATAACCAAATCGCTCGACGAGAGAAGCCTTGAACATGATACTCGGGTTAATCAAAGGCGATTCTGCAAAAATCATTTTTGAAATGTCGTCGGGAGTTTGAATGGCATTTGACCATGCCACATACGCTTGCAATCCCTTCAATGGTCGCTCAGCCTGATAAGCTACTTGTGTAGCGAGCAGCTCAATTTCATTATGATGTTCCAAAAAAGCCAATTGCTTTCTCAATTTATCGGCAAACCATATATCGTCAGCATCCATGCGCGCTATGTAGGTGCCGTTTGCCAATTCCAGACCCTTATTCATAGCAAAAACCACCCCCTGTTTGGCTTCATCAACAAGTATAATATTTTGATTTTCAGCCGAAAACTGCGCTGCCACTGCCCTGCTGTTGTCGCTGCTGTTGTTGTTTACCAAAATGAGTTGTAGCTGCACGCCACTTTGGTTAAGCACAGATTGTATGGCCCTTGCCAAGGTATTTTCGGCATTGTAAAAAGGGAGAATCACAGAAATCATTGGTGCAAAAGTGGTGATTTAGCAGCTATTTTCGCCGGATGAATGCAAAACAAAGTGCCCTTATAAAGCTGCACAGTGCGGTGGTAATTTTTGGATTTACCGCCATACTTGGCAAGCTCATCACGCTTGACGAAGGGCCGCTTGTTTGGTACAGGATGTTGATTGCTTCGCTGGGATTGCTTTTTTTACCCAGATTTTGGCGCGCCATCAGGCAGGTAAAACCGCGCGATGCCGTAAAAGTGGCCTTAACCGGCGGGGTGGTTGCCCTGCATTGGGTTACTTTTTTCGGCAGTATCAAATATTCCAATGTGTCATTTGCGCTGTGTATGATGTCAACCGCCTCCTTATTTACTTCTGTATTGGAACCACTCATTTTGCGCCGGCCCATCAGTGTTAAGGAAATTCTGTTGGGGCTTATGATTATTCCCGGCATTTATATTGTCTTTCAGTTTTCGCAATTTTATTTGGAAGGCATGGTACTCGGTCTCAGTTCCGCTTTTTTAGCCGCACTTTTTGGCAGTATAAACAAGACTTTTGTAGTGAAAATGCGCCCTGTAGCCGTTACTTTTATTGAGCTTTCTTCCGGATTTATTATACTTTCGGCGTTTTTGCCACTTTATTTTTATATGAAACCCGATGCCGGCTTGGCCATTACCAACCCCATGGACTTGCTTTGGCTGCTTTTGTTGGGTATTGTATGTACCACGCTCGCTTTTATACTTGCCGTAGATGTGCTTAAAGAACTTTCTGCTTTTACCTCAGCGCTTGCCGTGAACCTTGAACCCATTTATGGCATTATACTCGCAGCCATTATATTTAATGAGCATGAAGAAATGAACCGCAATTTTTATCTTGGTGCAGGGCTTATCGTGTCGGCCATTGTGCTCAACGGAATTCTTAAAAATCGCAAATAGAATCGGAGCCGAAAGCCTGAAGTAGGCCCGATTATTTTCCATGATTTGAGCTGTCATTTGCTATGAAAAAAGCTTATTGAAAGCGGTCAACAAACATTTCTCCTCCAATTTTTCATTTGCCAACGGCGGCAGCACTACTAAATAAAAGCCATAGCCAATAGCAAATACAACGCTATTGGCCAAGTACTCGTACCATTAATTCTGATAATAGATACATTTTCTATATATTGGCAAAAGTTTCTCATGAAATCCTGAACATCAATCAATTACAAAATAATTAATGATATGAAAAACATCTTGTACATTATTCTGTCACTTTTTTGTGCGAGCCTTGCCAATGCCCAATCGTATGCCGGCGGGGCCTTGGAAGTGCGCAACCTTGGCTATGGCAAATTTGAGTTCAACCTGACCTATATAAAGAATTGTATGAGTTGCAATGCGCAGCACCCATGCCACATGCCCGATAGCGTGCACATAAAAGCGGGTGCGCAAAAAATGGCGGTGGCGCTGCAAGTGGTTGGCGCTGAAACGAGTGAACCGATAAGTTGTTTGCACCGCAAATGCAGCAAATGCACCGATGATAATTGTGCGGTTGACTATGGCTATACCACCTATAAACTAAGTGCCGAAGCCGACCTGAACAGCATGCTGCGCAAAGGCAATTGTGTAATTGATGCACGGGTAATAATGGGCGCACCCGACACCACGCTTAGCACCATAGAGCGTACCAACCAACCGCTTGTGATGCCTATAATCTTCAATGCTTGTTTGCTGAAATGTAGCCCGAAATCTATAATACACAGCCGCCCGATATGCCTTGGCAGAGATTTTATTGAAAGCCAAAATGGAAATGTATTGGACAGTCTTCCATTTGGAAAAACCATTGACAAAATAAATTACAGTTTTGCTGAACCACAGCTGCTTAGCGGCAGTTTGGAATATAAAGCCTCCTATAGTTTTATAAAGCCCGTTAATTATCTTGGTTTCCCAAAAGCCGGTCTTAAATTTCCCAGGGGCTTGCACCTCGATTCTACCGGCGGGCAATTGTATTTCAGGCCTATGAAAGCTGAAAATACTTTCATGAGAATAAGAATGGAAGGATACATAGGCGATAAACTCGTATCGGTGAGCTACAAGGATTTGCATTATGAAGTATGGAAATGCGGTGAAAATAATATACCATTAATTTCAGGAGCCAATTGCACCAAAAACAACCCCGATAATTTCAAATTAATTGCTATGATTGGTGAAGAATTGTGTTTCAGCATTTGCGCCAATGATCCTGATGTTGGCGATTCATTGACTTTGGGTTATAATGGAGGCATTCCCGATGGACATTTTCAACTGATTGACTCGTCGAGCAAGGCGCCAAAAGCCCAATTTTGTTGGACTCCCACAGCTGAAAATCTATCAAAATTTCCCTATTCATTTGTGGTAACTGTAAAAGATAATGCCTGCACCCCACCTGGATTTTCGGCAAGGTCATTCATGATAAACGTAGTAGAAAAACCCGATTTTGAGTACCATATTGACGTTTCTGACTGTGGCAAAGTGCATGTAACCACTCAGAAATCGACACCGCTCTCAATAAGCCACTGGATTTATAATGTTGACGACATGCTAAGAGTAGAGAGTAAACAGGCAGATAAAGACCACAGTATTTTAAAAGGATTATCACCCGGAAAACATAAGATTACCATCAAAGGCATTACACCTGATGGTGGATACAAAATTTTCAATGATTCATTTGTAACAACCGGACAACCGCCGTTTTCGCTAACGGAACTTGAGTTTTTTCAATGTCCTGACGAAACCCTGACTGTGGATATAGGAAAATACGTAACGGCGGGTGCCCAAATCAACTGGGAATTGGACAACAGTTCAATGACCCGACGTGACCTGAACCGCATGGGTGATACCGACTTTAGAATATTTGGCGATTTGAGCGGATGCAAAGATACCATGATTCTCATGCTCAATACCTTAGATTTGTTTCAAAACGCCGTTGCAAGTTCAGTAGGCGGTGTGGTTCCCCTGTTTGTTACTTTCTCGCTTGACAACAACAGCGATGCGGATTCATTTAAAATTGATTTCGGAGACGGAAGTATATTAACCGACAACTACCGCCCTGTTGTTAACCACACCTATACGAAGGAAGGTAGCTATACTGTAATCATTTATGGCTATAAAAAAGGCAAATTGTGCAGCGAAAAGATAATAAAAAAAGACTACATCAACACCTATTCCGTTGGGTTGGAGCCACAAGTGGAGCGTAGTGAAATCAGCATTTTTCCAAATCCGGCGCACGGAACCCTATCTATAATAAGCAACGGGCAGAAGGTTGCTGCTCTAAAAATATATGATATGGATGGCCGAATGATTTTTTCAACCCACAATTCAAACCTTACCAATATACAACTTCCGGCGCATGCAAAAGGCATGGTACACCTGCAGTTGGAATTGGAAAACAACGAGGTCCAACACCATTTGCTTATGTTGGAGTAGGAATAATATGGATTAGTAGAGGTGATTTAATTCTTAACCAATGCGATTGCAACCAATTTGTTTGCGAACGTGTCAGCATACACAGACCTTCGGATACCTAAAACTCAACTATGAAACATTTATTTATTGGTGCCTTATTACTATTTGCCCTTCAGATTTGGGCACCATCACCCACCAACGCAAGCCACCTATTGGGTGCCGAAACCGAATGGAAATACCTTGGCAACGACAGTTTTATGATTATTGTGAATGCCTACCGCGATTGTAACGGTACTTCGCTTTCCAATACGCCCATTAAAATAACCTCTTCTTGCGGTACCAAAACCTTGAAGACTTCAATGATTAAAATTGGCGATGTAACACCGGTTTGTCCCGGCATAGTTACCCGTTGTTCTAATCCGACAAGCAAATTTCCCTATGGTTATGAGCAATACCAATTATACGCTTATTTTGATGCATCAGTCTATCGAAAAAACGGCTGTTGCAAGGTTACAATAGACTGGGAACAATGCTGTAGAAGCAGCAGCATTACCACGGGCGGCGCTAACCAAAACTTTGTCCTAAACGCTGATTTCAGTATTTGCGACCCCATTTCTTCACCCACTTGGAACAAGCCTGCCGTGGGAATTGGCTGTCTGGGTCAGGAAATGAAAATAAACAATGGCGTTGACAACACCAATTCATGTGATTCATTGGTTTATACCTGTGCCAGTCCCAAAGGATTAACATGGTCAATCAACTATTCTGCTTGCGAACCTGTTAGTTTTCTGGGTTTTCCAAAAGCCCATTTGGCCCTTCCGCGAGGCTACCATATCGATAGCATCACCGGCCTAACACAATTCAAATGCATGAAAACCGAGGTTACCATTATTCCTATAAAAGTTGAATTGTATAACAAAGGAGCTTATGTGGGTTATATGATGCGCGACATGCAATTGATAGTACAACAATGCGCATCCAACTCTCCACCAGTGCTTACCGGCATCAACCTAAGCGATCCGAGAGACCCCGACAATTTTAGAATGACCACCTGCGCAGACAAAAAAATGTGCATCAAGATGACCGCAAGCGATAATGACCGGAAGGATACCGTGCGCATCAATCATTATTCTAATATAAAAGGGCTTCATGTAAAAACAGATTCAAGCCAAAGTATAGATGTGGTGAATATTTGCTGGACTCCTGATTCTAATGACGTAAGCACATTTCCGCATAGCCTTTCGCTTTTTGCCCACGACAACAACTGCCCTACCCCCGGCACAAGTTCCCAGATTTATAAAATAACGGTGCTTAAAAAATTCAAATACAAGCTTGCTCTTAAATTTATTGATGTGGATAAATGCGGCACCTACATGCTGAAAGTGCGCGATTCCCTCAATCGCAAATTAACCAACATCAAGTGGTTTGAAAACGACACCATTCCGCTTGGCAGCGAAGCAAAGCAAAAGGTTATTTTCAACACGCCCGGCAAACGTAAAATAACGGTAGTGGTTGACGACTGCCAATCGCAAAGTATTTCGGCCATATTGAATGTGAAAAACCCAAAAATGCAGGTAATTGCAAACGACACTTTAGTTTGCAACGACCAAGCATTGGAGATAATGCCGAAAATAATAAACGGCAAGGGAGGATATACCTACAAATGGACAGTGGGACGTGCATTTAAATCAATTACACAGCTCAGCGACTCAAATATAACTATAGACTTGCCATCGCTTAGCAGCTATACCACAGGCTTAATAAATTATTCAGTAACAGACACTTTACGCCAATGCACCGAAACAGGTGCCATACAGGTAACATCGTTGCCCGCAAGCACCAAAAACATATATACGGGCAATCATTTTTGCGATGGAAATATTGATTCGGTTGTTTTGCCACTCGATACGGTTTTCGGCAATTGGTCAGGTAAGGCCCTGTCTAATAATACCATTCACTTTAATTTGCTGCCTCCCGGAAGTTACTTATACAGCTACAAAGCCATAGACAAGCGCTCATGTACCATTGATACAGCAACTATTGTGTATGGCAGCCTGCCCAAGGTGGATGCCGGCCCCGACCTTAGCACTTGCATAAATGACTCAATAACCACATTAAAAGGCAGTCCAAGCGGTGGTTATTGGCAAGGAACAGCAGTGCTTGCCCACACATTCAATAGCCAAATGGCAGGCAAAGGCAATCACCAACTCATCTATTATTTTGAAGACAGCATAGGTTGCCAAAATTCCGATACGCTTACCGCCACTGTATTTGACGACATACCTGTTATTATAAAATCCGCTGATACTGTTTCCGCATGTTATAATGGAACGGCCATTATTTCGGCCAAGCCAACCGGAGGAACGTGGTATGGAAAAGGGCGTGTAAGTAGCGCTAATCCAACCACAATTAAGGCAAATGACCTTGGAGCGGGCAATTTCCCTTTTGTTTACACCTACCGCAACGCACACAATTGTCAGGCGAGCGATACTACATTTATTCATGTAGAAAACGAAATAAATGCCAAGGCAAGTTTGCGCGACAGCAGCGTAAAAATAAAAGACAGTATTATTATCATCAATCAGACTCCTGACAAAAACAATTATGACTTTATCTGGACTTCATCAAAGCCACAAAAGCCCGAAAGCCACAAAACCAATTATGCCATACAGGCCGATAGCCTTGGCTGGAAACACCTGATTATTAAGCTTGTAGCCATTAACAACACAAGCAATTGCAGTGATACTTTTCTATTGGATGATAGTATAAAAGTGGTTTTGGGCACAGCTATTGGCAGCGGGTCATCGGGTGATTTAAATATCTACCCCAACCCTGCACACGAAACCCTCACCATTGTGGGTAAGCAAAACGCGCTTGGCATTGTAAAAATTTACAACAGCAGCGGTCAATTGGTTTTGAGTTTCAACTGCAACCAAAGCCGGGCGACCATCAAAACAGAAACTTTTCCCGCAGGCTTGTATTCCCTTAGCTTAGTTACC
>WGNN01000010.1 GCA_016124515.1 bacterium | reverse complement strand
AGCTCTTCGCCAAAGGCATTGATAAAATGCTTCGTACGGCCACTTACTTTTATTTTATAGGGTTTTAGCGATACAAATTTTACCGTATCACCAATTCGGTAGCGCCACAGCCCCGCGTTGGTAGAAATTACCAGCGCGTAGTGTTTGTTCAGCTCCACCTCGCTCAGCGAAATGGTTTGCGGTTGTTCTTTGCCCACTTCTTCCATGGGGATAAACTCATAATAAATTCCATAATCGAGCATCAGCAACATGCCATCTTCTGCGGGATTGTCTTGAAAAGCAAAAAAACCTTCCGATGCGTTGTAGGTTTCTACATACGACATGCTTTCGCTGGGAATAAACTGCCTGAACAAATCGCGGTAAGGTTCAAAACTCACACCGCCGTGTACATACAATTCCAGGTTGGGCCACACCTCGTTTATGTGGTCTTTGCCGGTTATTTCAAGCACGCGGTTGAACAAAACCACGGTCCAAGTGGGCACTCCCACAATATTGGTCACGTTTTTATTGATGGTTTTTTGCGCGAGCAATTCTATTTTCTCTTCGTAGTTGGGGTGCAATGCGGTTTTCAAATCGGGCGTGCGCAGGAGCTCAGCCCAAATGGGCAGGTTTTGGGTAATGATGGCCGATAAGTCGCCGTAGTAAGAGTTTTCGTTGAGTTGGTTGATGCTGTGACTGCCGCCCAAAACCAGGCATCTGCCATCGAGAAACTCACTTGTTGGGTGGTTGTTCAAATGCACGCCATACACATCTTTACCGCCTTGAAAATGACATTCTTCCAAAGAATGGGCAGTGATAGGCAAAAATTTGCTGCGGTCTTGCGTGGTGCCTGATGACTTGGCAAACCAACGGACCTGACCCGGCCACAGCACATCATACTCCCCTTCCATGGCCCGCATGATGTAGGGTTTTATGGCTTCGTAATCTCTGATAGGGATTTGCTTCTTGAAATCAAGTTGGTTGTTGATTTGATGAAAATGGTGATCGAGCCCAAACTTGGTTTCCTGCGCCTGCACCAACAAGGTTTTAAATACCTGTTGCTGACACCTTTCGGGGTCGGTTTTTACCTTGTCTATTTGCTCAAGCCTCTTCTTGAAAAACCACGTATATATTCCCCTTGAGATACTCATTTAATGCTGTTGTGACCGTTTCAAAATTAACGGCAATAGCAAATGCCTTGTGCCGTGCATCGCTTTTTTTTGAAAAACATTTGATTTGTGTCTTTTGCGCAGGTTAATCGCACATTTCTTTCAAAGATTGGAAGGCTGGCAAAAAGCCGGGGAATGGCCACATCAAAGTTGTCGCTCCATTGTGTGGAATTGCCAAACAATAAATTGAAAAAGGTGTTTACCGAACCGTAATACGCAGAAAATTAAGCCCTTGTGCGGTGCTCAGTTTCAGCACATACATACCGGCTGAGAGCTTGGCTACATTGGCTTGCAAGAGCTCACCTTTGGTAATTCCCTGGTACAAAACACCTATTAATTGCCCTTGTGAATTGTATAAACTAAGGTTGCACGAAAGTGCCTCGGCAAAGGCAAATTCAATATGCACCTGCTCGCTTGCCGGATTGGGCCACGCATTCAGTTGGTTTATTTCTGCTGTCTCTTCTATGCTATTCGGGCAATCTTCCACCGTAACCCTTCTGGTAACAATAGCCGATTTATTGCCCGATTGGTCTTCGGCAAAATAGGTAATGTAGTAGTCGCCCGGACTGTTGATATTGAGGTTGCTGGCGTCCATAACCACCTTTGGTTTTTGGTCGTAGTTGTCGTCAACCACCAAGCCCGGGTCTTTGTAAGCTTCCCATCTACACACCGACAACACCGAACCGCCCTTGAGCCTGATAAATGGTACTTCGCTATCGACCACAATTATGGTACGTGTGGCACTGTCTTTATTTCCGCTCAAATCTGAAAAAACGTACTGTGCGTCGTAGATTCCGATATCTGTTGGCTGTCCATCGGGGAAATTCTGGTAAAAACTGCCACTCTTCACAGGCAAACCCAAATCACCATCCAATTGGTCTATTCCCTGTGCAAGCAAATCATTTACCTGGGTAAAAACTTCAACCATTAACGTATCGGGGCCAATGAGAGAGACAACAGGTGCCGTGCGGTCAACCACCATTACCCGGCGAATAACAGGTCGTGACTTATTGCCAAAAGCATCGGCTGCTGTATAATTTACACTGTAAGTGCCGGGTTTTGAACTTATCACATTTGATGTGTAGGTTACCGAAATTGCATCGCGATCACAATAATTGTCGGTGGCAACAACACCTGAGTCCACATAATCTGCAAACACATCAACATATTGTGTATCAGCGCCAATTAATGACACATGCGGCCCTGTGGTATCCTGCACAATAACAATTCTTTGCGCGGTGCTGCTGTTTGAAAAATCGGCGGCAAAGTAGTGCAGGTAATAGCTGCCAATGGTAGTTGTATCTACATGGCCTACAATACTCACTTTTGGTTTGGTACAGGCATCGGTGGCCACAAAACCGGGGTCTTTAAAGGCCGTATTTACTTCAACATACAGCGTATCGCCGCCGGCAAGCAGCAACGTTGGTGCTACATTGTCGGGTGTTACCACCACGAGTCGTTCCACCGATGCGGCCCTGTTTCCGGCACTGTCCATTGCCACATACTCCAACTTATAAGCACCTGGTTTTGATGTATTTACACTACCAACAACAGAAAATTTCAAACCGCAACCGTCAATATTATCGCAAACGGTTGCTCCGCTATCCATATAAGTTTCACATTGATTGATATAGACTGTATCAGGCCCTTTTAGCGCAACTACCGGTGGTGTTTCATCGCCGGAAACAAATATTTGGAAATCGAGAAATTGCCCGAAAGCATTGGTTCCGCAAGCTTTGTTGGGTTTTCCGCCGGCATTTACGGCAATGCGCATTCGGGTGCCGCCCTTTCTTGCGTTCTTTGGAACCGTAAAATTGAAATCCACCCTGCGGTTGTAAGATCCGCTGTAGGTTTCGTCGCCTATAATTTCAGACTTACTAAAAGTGCCGTCTTGGTTCCAATCAATCCATGCGGTGCGGTGAATTTTATTTTTAGCAGCAAAACGGTTAACCTTAAGCGTGTAAGACGAACCGCGCTCAATGCGGGTATTTTGCTGCCCAAAATTCAAGTATTCCTTGTCGTTTGTCGATGCATCGACTTTCATTTCAGGCAGGCCGTTCAGTTCTACCTTGTCTATGCGCAAATCGCTAACCCATTGGCTCACGTCAGGCGAGCAATAGTCTATTATTTCTATAAAATCGGGTTTGTAAACCGTGTCGGTGCCATTGCCATTAGATACAACCAATGCCACATCATATTTGCCGCTTTTGGTAAATTTTACCCTTGGCAGGTAGCTGCTATCGTTGGTTTGACCGAGATAGGCTACCCCATTTGAAGGATAAAAAAACCACTGCAATTTCTCTGCACAATTTTTGGTTTTTGCAGCGAATTGTACTTCTTCATTCAGAACTGGTCTAGTGATGTTTGCGCTGAAATTAGCCACCGGTTTTTTGGCTGACTTAAATACAGTAAGCCACTTTGAAAAAGTATCGGTACCTGCGCAACCGGCAGCCACAAGACTCACTTTATATTTTCCCGGATAATAATAAACGTACTCTGGAAACTCTTTGTCAGAAACGGAATAATTGCTGGAGCCGAAATTCCAACTATAACTTTTTATATCGCCGCTCGACAAGTTTTCATAACTCACCAAGTGCCCGAGACAAATAGAATCAGCCACATCAAACTTGGCTGTGGGTTTGGCAAATTTACCCGGAACCGAGGTCCATTCGGCTTTGAATCCGGCGGCATTGTTTTCAGAATCAGATATTAATTCTATATACATCCTGCCGCTGTTTGCCGAGATAATGGTGTCAAATCCGGCAGTGGCCATATTTCCTGTTATTCCATCCACGCCGTAGTAATCCATGTTCCACAGGGGTTTGCCATTATTATCGACTCCATCATAAATGCGCAGAAAGTCCTTGCCTTGCTCCAAATCAAACTGCCTGAAAAACAAACGCACTTCAGTGGCACAAGGGTCTATTAAAAAACCGCAATTGGCATTATTTTTATAGTTGCCCGTGGCTCCCCCATCGTCATAAAGCGTACCCGAAGGCACATCGGTTTTAGTATCGTATTGACACAACATACTTGTGGCCCTTACGGTAAGGATGTGCTGTTTAAATAAAGAATCGAGTCCGGCATTGTTTTGCGCTAGGAGCTGAAAAGAATACAAACCCGGATACACAAACACGAGTTTTGGATTTTCGCTGGCGGCACTGCTCCCTTTTGAATAATAATAACACGGCTGGTTTTGCCCCACCACTTCGTCGTAGAATGAATCAGGATAAATTTTCCAGCGCCATTTGTCAGGACCGTGGCTACTCAAGTCTTTTACTTCCACTTGGTCATACAGCTCTACTTCCTTTTTCATAACCACAAAATCGGCTTTTGGAGCCAACTGCGCCGTGTCAACCCATACCGTTTTTTCGAATGTATCAGAGCCGCTGCAATTTTGTGTCACCAACATTATTTGCTGTTTTCCTAATGTGGTAAACGTATGTTGCAAGTTGTCGCCGCTATAAACGAGGCTTCCATTCAGGTACCAAAAATGCCGCAACCAAGGCCGTCCGCTGTTTTGATTGAGAAATACCGTTTGGTGGTTTACAAAAACAGTATCATCAACCACAAATGCAGCCTTAGGCAATCCCAAGGCATATTTCGACTCATCGGCGCCTATGGTTTGGCCCAATTGGCAGCGTTTGTCCATATCAATGTCAACATGAATACCAAGCGTATCGCCCTGTGGTACTGCGTGTTTTGGCGACAAATGCAAGTTGCCTTTGGCCCTGTCAACAAAATAAGTGGCTACAGCAAATGCATTTTTATTGTAAGCAGATTCGGCACTGCGCCAATCGTTGAGGCTGTTGTACAAGCTGCTGTAGTTTATGCAAACCGACTTTGAACTCTCGTAATTGTTGTATTCCAGGTATTTGAATGTTCCCTGATAAATGGCAATATTTACTCCGTTTGTAAAATTACCGTCATACACCAAAATATTATTTCGCACATCAGCTCGGTTTGATGAATAATTGTAAATATTTGATGGAAGCGCATAGGCAAAATTGCCCAGATAGCTACCACCGCCTCCTTGGTTGTACAAGGTATTGTGGTACAATCTTATATCATCACTTTTATATAAATATACGTTGCACTCATTGTTGTTTTGGGCCTTGAAACCACCATACACTAGGTTGTTGGCCAACAATGATTTGTTGCAATTGTATAGCATAAAATTATAGGTTCCTGCTATTGACACATCATTTGCACAAATAGAATCGCATAGCGAATTGTAGGCTGCAAAATTGTAGTAACTGTATTTCCCACCTCCTGTAAGGCTGTTATTATAAAACTTAAGATGCTGTCCGCGCGAATGATAAAAATTATAAAAGCCCGCATTTGTCATTTCATTATAAGCATACTCATCGGCATTTGAATAGTAGTTATAGACATTATAGTTGCGTTGGTTGTAAATTTTGTTGTGGCTGAAAATGTTTTTCACCCCGGCGTAGTTATAAATACCATAACCGCCACCATCAATTACACAGCTATCAATTTTGTTTTCCGTTGCGTTGTAGGCATAGTATGGAAAACCGTAGGAGTATTCGGTGGCCAAACTGCATTTGCTAAAGAGGTTTCCGTTTCCGTACGAATTATGAACTGCAAAATAATAGACATTGGTAAAGACAATATTCAAAAACTGGTTGCTGCTGTTGGTTTCGCTTGTTTTGCTGCTTTTGCCAATCAATTGCAAACCATAATATCCGCCTGAAATAGCAGCATTCGAAATAATGTTTCCATTGCCATGCGATCCACCGTCCCAATTTTCAGATGCAAAAACAATATTGCGGTAATTGCTGCTGCTGCCTTCCATTTCAAAAACACAACTATCGAGCACATTGTAGTTGGCTTCGTTTGAGAAAACAACATTGTTTCTGATGAGACCCGTGCTTTTTATTTTCATGTTTTTGAAAACAAAATAATCGCCTCCTGAAAAGTTGATGGTTGCCCTTTTGCCTGAATAGGTGGCTGCGTAAGTAATAAGCACCGAATCGGGATGTTGGGCTCTGAAAGTGATGGTATTTGAAGCACCGGCACCTTTAATTTCGCTCAGCACAAGCTGCTCATTGTATTGCCCGGGTGCTACGTTGAACAACACACTGCCAGCCACTCCTTCTTTGTTCAGGCTTTTGACCGCATCGGCGAATGAAGTAAAGTTTCTGCTACCCGTGGCTGATGGCTTAATGGAATAAACACCCGACATTTGGGCCTTGGAAACAAACGATAAAAGCAAAAAACACAACACAAAAAAGGCAGCCAATAAGTGTTTAACTGTGGTGTCAGGTTGCTTTTTGGCAGTGCTTTTATGATATTTATTTATGGTAGAAAACAAATTGGTTGAAGTTAAAATTTTACCCCTGTATGGCTGCAAAGTTGCTATTTAAAGTGAAGGAAACCATCTTAATTTGCTCTAAATTAAAAAAATGATTGCATCCGGACTCGATTTACCCTGTTTTTTTGATGCCGACTGCCACGAAAGCGGCCAACACACACTACCCGATACGGAAGCGCACCATGCCTTGCATGTGCTGAGACTTTCGGTGGGCAACAAGTTGTTGGTAAGCAATGGTTGTGGCATCATTTGGTTATCAGAAATTATAGATGCAAATAAGCGTCAAGTGGTTTACTCAACTATTAATAAAATTGTAGATGAACCCAAATCACCTTTTAAAAACAGCATAGCCTGTGGCATAATTGGCACTGCGGCACGACAGGAATGGATGATTGAAAAGCTGGTTGAAATTGGTGTGGCAAACATTTTTTTGGTACAAACCACTTATGCCAAAAGAAAACATGTGAACGAAGATCGCCTGAAAAAAACAGCCATAGCGGCGCTAAAGCAGTCGAGAAAGGCATTTTTGCCGGCTATTGAAATTCTTGAGTTTAATGAACTGATGCATAAACCCATAGCCGATAAGTATGTGGCCATTTGCAACGACATGCCCAAAACCGCACTTCAAAATTTCGCGCACCAAGGCGAGTCGTTGGTGTTTACCGGGCCCGAAGGCGATTTTACCAACGAAGAGATTGAAGCCTGTTTGCACAATGGATTTGTTCCCTGCTCGTTAGGTTCCGAACGATTGCGCAGCGAAACCGCCGCAGTTTATTCGTTAATTTGTCAGAATTTAAAAAACCAATAGTTTAAGCGCTTGAAACCAATTTACCTTTTAGTTGCCCTGTCGCTCATGAGCTTGTCTTTTGCCGGCGAATCTGTAAAAATTGGCCGTTTGAAATATTCAGGTGGCGGCGATTGGTATGCCAATCCTTCATCGCTCCCCAACCTGATAGCCTTTGCCAACCAAAACCTGGGAACCGACCTTGCGCCTGAAGAAGACATTGTGGCGGCGGGAAGCGACGAAATTTTCAACTACCCTTTTATACACATGACCGGCCACGGCAATGTGATTCTCAACGAAGAAGAAACGGAAAACCTGCGCTTGTACCTTTATTCAGGCGGTTTTTTACATATTGACGACAATTATGGTATGGATCCTTACGTGCGTATCATGCTCAAACAGCTTTTTCCCGACAAAGAGTTGGTAGAGCTACCTTTTGACCACCCTATTTACCACGAGAAATACAATTTTGACAATGGCTTGCCCAAGGTGCACGAACACGATGGAAAAGCGCCGCAGGGTTTTGCCATCATGCACGAAAACCGCGTATTGGTTTTTTACAGCTACGAAACCGACCTGGGCGATGGCTGGGAAGATGAAGAAGTGCACCACGATCCGCCTGCAATACATCAAAAAGCCTTGATGATGGGCTGCAACTTGCTGCAATACGCCTTTACCAAAAACTAATTGAACAACTGGAAAATAAAAAGCCCCTGATGACTCAGGGGCTTTTTTATTTCAAATGAAGTTTTTTTGAACTAGTTGTAGTTGATGCTGATTTTCTTTTGGATTTCTTCAACGTGGTCCTTAAACATGGTGTCGGTGTCCATCAGGTTGCTTACGGTTTGGCAAGCGTGAATAACAGTTGAGTGGTCGCGACCGCCAAAAAATTTGCCAATATTGGCCAAAGATGTTTTGGTAAACTTCTTGGCGAGGAACATGGAGATTTGCCTTGCCTGTACAATTTCCCTTTTGCGGGTTTTTGATTTGAGCAGCTCAAGCGGCATGTCAAAATATTCGCACACCAAATTTTGGATATGGTCTATGGTAAGCTCCTTCGATACATTATTAATAAAGTTCTTCAGGATTTCTTTGGCAGAAATAAGGTCAACCGGTTTTTTGTTGATTGATGCATGAGCCAAAAGCGAAATGAGGGCACCTTCAAGCTCGCGCACATTGCTGGTAATGTTGTAGGCAATGTATTCGCGCACTTCCTTAGGCAGTTCAATGCCATCAAGATACATTTTGTTTTCGAGAATGGCTATACGGGTTTCAAAGTCAGGGTTTTGCAAATCGGCGCTCAAACCCCATTTGAAACGAGAAAGCAAACGCTCTTCTACACCTGTAATGTCGCGGGGCGAGCGATCGGAAGTGAGGATGATTTGGCGTCCGTTTTGGTGCAAGTGGTTGAAAATATGGAAGAAAATATCCTGAGTACGCTCTTTGCCCGCCAAAAACTGAATGTCGTCAACTATCAATACATCAATAAGTTGGTAGAAATTGATGAAATCGTTTACCGAGTTTGATTTGATTGATTCTATAAACTGGTTGGCAAATTTTTCAGACTGCACATAAAGCACCACTTTGCTTTTGAAGTCTTGCTTTATAGAGTTGCCAATGGCTTGCACGAGGTGGGTTTTGCCAAGTCCAACTCCGCCATAAACCATGAGCGGATTGAAGGAAGTTCCTCCCGGCTTTTTAGCCACGGCGAGACCGGCAGAGCGGGCCAATTTGTTGCATTCGCCTTCAATAAGGGTTTCAAAGGTGTAGTTTGGATTGAGTTGCGAGTCGATACTCACTTTTTTGATACCCGGTATAACGAAGGGGTTTTTGATACTGCCACTTATGTCCATAGGAATGTTTACCCCTTGGTTGTCGTTTTTTACGGGGTGTCCGGGCATATTAATGGTATAAGGCTTTTTGTTTCCCGAGCTGTTTTCTACTACTATATTGTACTCGAGTTTGGCATCGTTGCCCAATTCTTTTTTGATGGTTTTTTTCAGAAGATTCACATAGTGTTCTTCCAACCACTCGTAAAAGAAAAGGCTTGGTACCTGAATGGTCAGTACGTTGGCGTCAAGGGCAATTGGCTTTATGGGCTCAAACCATGTTTTAAAACTTTGTCTATTCACATTGTCCTTAATGATGTTAAGGCAATTTCTCCACACTACTTCATGATCCTGATTCACGTAGTACTCACTTTAATTGTTAATAAATCCGTCTTGAGTTGACCTGCAAAATCGGGTGCTAAATTGTTGGTTTTTTTCTTAAACAAAGCTTAATAGTGACTTGTATTTGTAGAATTTTTTACAGGTGTTGCAAACATGCTAATTTGGCCTGTTTTCAAAAACAGCGATATTTCAATGTATTAACAATATCTTAATAAAAGAATATTGATTTACAAGATGTTACACAAAGTCCATTTTTTTTCTTCCAAAAATTGTTTCCACAATTAACCAACACTTTCCGCTTCCTTTTTCAACAGGTAAATGGCTTCCATGGCGGGCGTAATTTCGGTAGATGTTATATGAAAAATCAAGGCGTCAATGAGGGCCTGTGCTTCAAGGTTTTGGTCCATACTTTCGGCGGTTGCGTTTATGGTGCTCAGCACGTATTGTTTGGCTTCTTCAATTTTTTGCCAGGTACCATTGCTTACATATAGTTGTTGACTCAGGTTGTGCTCAAACTCGTGGGTTACGTGCTGCATCAATTCCAGCTTGTACTCCACCACCGACATTTCGGTAGCGCTAATTCTCAACAGCATATTGCCAATTGAAATTCGCTCCATAAGCAGCACCAACCTTTCAAGCGCCTGAAAGCGAAGCGGAAGAGAAATCTGTCGGTTTTGCAGCGCGAGTTCCTTCGACTTCATTTGCAATTGGTTGTTGAAAAACCTGCTGATGATTATGACCACCGTAACGGCAACAACTACTGCCGGAATGCTGATTTTTAAAAGTTCTGCTAAGATATCCATACTTTATAAGCTCTTGGGTTAATTGCTTCGTTTAGCTTTGAAGTGCAAATTAATGCATACAATGACCACATTGCCTAATATACCGCAACTGCCCATTGCAATTAGCGACCGGGCAGAGAAAAAGTTGATAGACTACAACGAGTTGCTGAACTTTGACCAAAGCGCCTATATAAGAATAGGTGTAAAAAAAGAGGGCGCCCACTTGAAAAAGATTTTAGGGGTTGATGAAAAAAGGTTTACCGATCAGGTGTACAGCCACGGCGATTTGAAATTTGTGATTGACCGCCGCGAACTGAAACACCTTTTGGAAAATAAAATTGACTTCAGGGAAACGAGTAACCAAAAAGGCTTTATTTTCAGGGCTTTGAAATGAACAAAGCCGTTTTAAACACTTTGCTCGCTGCGGTATTCTCGCTAAGGGTCAACCGCACAAGAGCCATTATTACCATGCTCATTATTGCGCTTGGTATTGCCTCTTTGGTGGGCATGCAAACGGCTATTGACGGACTCAAATGGTCGTTGATAAACAACCTGAACACCCTGGGCAACAACACCTTCAGCATAACCAAAGACAGCAATCCATTGCGTTTTGGTCCGCACCGAGCCAAGGATGAAAATGCGGAAATAAGCTATCGCGATGCCGTGCTTTTCAAAAAAAATCCGCCCGAAAACACCGTAGTTTCCCTTTCGGTAAATGCAAGCCTTAATGTGGTAGCGCACTACAAAAGCACCGCTACGAGCAATACCATAAATGTAACCGGGGTTGATGAGCATTTTTTGCGTTGCTCGGGTTATGAATTGGAAGCAGGAAGAAACTTTAGCGAAAGCGAAATTGAACACGGTGCCCATGTGGCTATCATTGGCCGAGAATTGAATAATTTATTATTTTCAGAAAATTTTCTGGGAATTAATAAAGAGATTTTTATTGCCGACCGAAAATTCAGGGTAATTGGTGTGACCAAAGCCAAAGGCAGCTCATTTGGCATATCGCTCGACAAAAATGCTTCTATTCCACTACAATGCGCCCGCAAGAGTTTTAGCAGCACCATTGGCAGCGACTACTCCATAAAAGTAGCAGCGGACAATGTATTTGAACTTGAAAAAGCCATAACCGAAGCAACCGGGAAAATGAGGTTGGTACGACATTTGAAATCCGGTGCGCCCAATAATTTCGGAATAACAAAAAGCGATAGTTTGCAGGACCTCTTAGAAACCAACCTCAGCTATGTAAGTGCCGCCGCGCTGGTAATTGGTTTAATTACCTTGAGTGGTGCCTTAATAGCCCTTATGAATATCATGTTTGTATCAATAACCGAACGAACGCGCGAAATAGGTACAAGAATGGCGGTGGGCGCAAGTGCATCGCTTATAAGACTACAGTTTTTGAGCGAAGCCACATTTATAAGTATCGTGGGCGGCATATTCGGTATCATTTTGGGACTCATAATAGGCAATGCAGTTATTTTTTTCCTGAAACTGGACGCCAACCTGCCCTATCAATGGATTGCTATTTCGTTTTTGCTTTGCGCTTGTGTAGGCGTTGCAGCCGGTTATCTGCCGGCCAAAAAAGCAGCATCGCTTGACCCTATTGAATCATTGAGATATGAATAACTGTAGATTAATTTAAAAAATAATGAGCGGAAAAGGACTTTTACAACTATTACTATTATCGGGTATATTATCGCCCTTTATTTCAAAGGCACAGTCACCGGCGTTTCCTAATAGTTCGCTGAGCAACTACTATATGCAACGCGCTGAAATAAAATCGGGTGTTTTGAGAAATAAAACCTTTTTTGACATACAACCCATGCAACGCGATGAAGGTGCTTATTTCGTAAAAAACTATACCGAAGAATTTGTTTATGGAAGCGATTCTGCCAATTTAATTTACGTTAGAAACGACAACGCGGGCTGGACCACCAATTATTTAAATACATCAAAGCGCCCCATTTTAAAGAGTTTTTATAAAGACCCTGCCAACTTATTTGCACTAAAGCAAGAAGAATTTCAGGTTTTTGTAAACCCTGTAATTTCCTATTCGCAAGGCTATGAGCGAAACTACACCCGCAACTCCCCTATTTTCAACAACGAGCGCGGGGTTGAAGTAAGGGGAAACATTGCGCACAAACTGGGCTTTTATACCTATTTCAGCGACAATCAGGCACGCTACCCCAATTATGTAACAGACTATATAAAGCAAAGACGAGCCCTGCCCGGTGATGGTTTTTTTAAAAGTCTGAGCGATGGCGGAGTGGACCACTACACAGCCCGCGGGCACATAACTTTCGATGCACTTGATAAAAGGGTGAAATTTCTATTTGGCCACAACCGCAATTTTATTGGTAATGGTATCCGCTCGCTTATTTTATCCGATTTTTCAAAAGATTATCTCCAGCTGAAAATAAATACGAAAATATGGCGGTTCAATTACCAAAACCTATACGGGCAACTCACCGATTTGCAGGCTTGGTACAATGCCCCCCAAAACCACCGCCCTTTGGTATATCCTAAAAAATATTATGTATCGCATTATCTAAGTCTTGATTTGCTCAAAAATCTGAATGTGGGATTATACGAAGGAATTGTTTTTCATGACATTGACAGCACACACCGGGGTTTTGACCTCAACTACCTGAACCCGATTATTTTTTACCGTGCGGTGGAACACAGCGTGGGCAACAGCCCCGACAATGCCATGATAGCTCTGAACCTTAACTACTTACCCACAAAAGGCGTATCCATGTATTCGCAGTTTTTGATTGATGAATTCAAGTTCAGCGAAATGATAAGCCGAAACAAATGGTGGGGCAATAAATACACATTACAACTCGGTTTAAAAGTAATAGACCTTTTTGATGTAAAAAACCTGGACTATACGCTTGAATACGATATGGTGCGACCATATACCTACGAGCATAGTTCTACAGGAAATAATTATATCAATTTTAACCAACCCATGGCGCACCCGCTTGGCGCCAATTTCAAGGAAGTAATAAACCGCATACAGTGGATTCCATTAAAAAAACTATATACTACTGCCACGTTTACCTATTCCACCCAAGGGCTTGACTCAGGTGGTTATAGTTTTGGGGGAAATATATACGAGTTATATACCCAACGCCCCTGGGATTATGGCGTAAAAGCGGGGCAAGGTTTGCGATCAGATATTTATACATTCAACCTGCAGTTGAGTTATATGCTCAAACACAATTTCTTTATTGAATACAACTTAATGTGGCGACGACAAAACCTGGATTACAAGCGAAACGGCAAGGATGATATTATTATGAATTTTGGCATCAGATGGAATGCCATACCTAAGAATTTATATTTCTGATATGGAAAACCCTATTTTGGTAGAACGCACCCGCGGCAATGTGGTTGAGAGTTTTCACAGAGGCTCCATTTGTATGGTAAACCAACAAGGTGAAGTTGCCTTTTCGCTGGGCAATATCAACCAAATTTCCTTTACTCGTTCTGCTCTTAAACTGTTTCAATCACTGCCACTTGTAGCGAGCGGAGCTGCCCAACATTTTGGTTTAAGCACCGAAGAAATTGCGGTAACCTGCGGCTCGCACAACGCTGAAAAAGAACATGTTGATGCTGTTTTGAGCATCTTATCCAAAATAGGTTTGGAGGCGAGTAATCTAAAATGCGGCCCTCAAATGCCCACGGGAAAAGCTCCGCGAAAAGCCCTGCAGGCAAGTGGCGAAAAACCACAGGATATACATAATAATTGCTCGGGAAAACACGCCGGATTTTTGGCGCTTTGCCAATATTATAATTGGCCAACTGAGAGTTACCTTCATCACGACCATCCACTACAAAAATTAATAAAAACAACTGTAGCGGGTATGATGGCCTTGAGAGACCATGAACTAATAGAGGGCGAAGACGGCTGCTCGGCTCCCAACTATGCCACTTCACTGTATCATCAGGCACTGGGTTATAAAAACCTGGTGTGTCCGCCGCATCAACTGGACGATAACTATGCAAAAGCCTGCGAAACCATAATAAATGCTTGCGCCCGTAACCCGCTCTATATTGCAGGACGAAACAGGTTTTGCACCGACCTTACCAAGGCAAGCCAAGGATTGGTAATAGGTAAAACCGGCGCAGATGGTGTTTTTTGTATGGCTTTTCCCAAACATAAAATGGGCTGTGCCATTAAAATAGACGATGGCAAAATGGGGCCGCAGTATTTTGCAGCACTTGCCGTGGTTAAAGCAATGGGTATCAGACTTGAAGACGATTTGAGCGACTATGTAAGCGCAGCACTACTCAACTGGAATAAGCACGAAACAGGCGAAGAAAAGTGCAGCGAATGGCTTTATGACAAGCTGCAAGCTATAGCTCTTTGAGCTGTGCCTGAACCTTTTTGGGTAAGCCTGCCACTACCAAATCGTAGGAATGGCCAATAAGCTCATAAATCTCACTATCGCTGAGCCTTCCGTGTAGTTGCACGGTATTCCAATGCACTTTGCTCATGTGAAAGCCCGGTGCAATATCGTCGGGAAACTGTGCGCGCAATTCTATAGCCCGCTCCGGATTGCATTTCAGGTTTATGGTTTTCGCATCGGATACGCTTGTAAGCGCAAACATTTTGCCCATTACTTTAAATACGAGTGTTTCTTCATCAAAAGGCAGGGTTTCTTCAACTCCTTTTTTTGAAAGACAATAGCTTCTCAGTTCATCAAAAAACATACTATCAAAAGTAAAAGCCTACGCTCAAACTTGGTAATATCGGCAGTTGGTTTACACGGGCGTGGGTTACGCGGTCAAAGTAAAACACGTTTTTGCGGTTGTAGGCATTGGTTACGCTGGTGGTTATTTCAAGCTTTTTATACTTGCCAAACTCTTTCCACCATTTGTACGAAAGGTCTAAGCGGTGGTACGACGACAAGCGCCCTCCATTGAGGTTCCCATACAAAATCCCCAGGTTGCCGTTTGAGTTTATGTAATCGGTATTTGCGCCGTTGCTGAAATCGAGTTGTTCGTAGAAACCCTGAGTTTGTGTAAAAGGGAAACCCGAACCAAAATTCCAGCGGGCACTCGCCTCAGAATTTTTGTTTTTGCCCATGGTGTAGGTCACCAAAAAGTTGGCATTGTGTCGGCGGTCCCAGTGGGGGTGGTAGGTTATTTTCTCATCTTGGCGCACCACCCAGGTAAGGTTGTAAACCAGCCATATATACAAGCGGTTTTTCTCATATTCATAGGTAATATCGCCCCCGTAGGCATCGCCTTTTTCTACTACATAATCGCTTTTGTAATAATCTTCTACACTTGCATATTCATCGGTATTGTCAAAAAGCTTGTTGCGGTTTATATTGGTCAATTGTCTGAATCGCTTATAAAAACCTTCAACATTTATATAGCTGTTGTCGCCAAGATCCAGTTCAAAACCACCAATTAAGTGTCCGGCTTTTTGCAATCTTGTTTTCACGTCCTGGCCTCTGAAAGTATTTGGCAAGTCGTCGGGGCCTGAAAGAAATCCGTAAAACAGGTTTACCACATCGCGGTCGCTGCGGGCGCTTAGCAGGTTTTGTGCATACAAGCCTGAGGCAAATTTGAACCTGAACCTATCGGTTACCAACACTTTTCCCATAAGCCTGGGCTCGGGCGAAAGCTCAGAAAGCGATGCAAAATAATGAAGTCGCAATCCGGGTTCAAGTATCAGTCGGTTTGACTTGTATTTGAAATGCATATAACCGGCCAATTCGGTGGTGTAAGCTGTTTGCGAAACGGTTCGGTTGGCCGAGTTGGTGTATTGAAAATCGGTGCTGAAACCTATGAATTGTGCGCCATATTTAAAAAGGTTGTTGCCATTGTAATAGGAGAAATCGAGTCCGCCTTCAAAACCCGAAATGCTGCTTGAACGCGGTGCGGCATCTTGTTCGGTTTGCACCATTCGGTAGTCTGACCAATCGAAATGCGCTTCAACCACGGTGGAAGATTGCGGCGGCAGAAACATCATTTTGGTTCCTGCTCCATTGGCGTTCCACTTGTAGTTGGTGGTGTTTTTGAAGTTTACATTGTCGTTAAAGGAAAATCCGAAAACATCCAATTTGCTTCCCTTGGGGGTTTGCACGCTCCACTTTGAGTAGAAGTCGTTGAAGAGGTAAGGCAATCCGTTTGAATCGGCGTAGGGATACAATACAGGAGCTGTTTTTTTGAGATAGGAAGAGCGCGCCGAAAAGATGATAGAGCTGGAAACGTTGTTGTTGTTTGATTTGACCAATGGTCCTTCGAGCAACACTTTTGATGCAAAAGGGCCGGCTTCTACGTGGCCCGCAGTTCTTTTTCTATTGCCATCGCGTGTTTTTATGTCCATTACCGCCGAGATGCGCCCACCATATTCGGCAGGATAGCCGCCGGTATAAACATCTACACTTCTAATAATATCCACGTCAAATACCGAAAAAAGACCAATGGAGTGAAAGGGGTTGTAAATGGTCATTCCATCAAGTATTACCTTGTTTTGAATAGGACTGCCTCCGCGCACATACATTTGCCCACCTTGGTCGCCTGAGAAAACCACACCCGGCAAAATCTGGAAATACTGCGCCAAATCGGCGGTGCCACCCACTGTAGGAATGCGCTTAATTTTATCGGGCGTTACCTTTATCACACTCACCTTGGCTTCTGTTTGTCGGGCGGTTCGCTCTTCGTTTATTTCCACTTCCTGTAGCTCATAGTCAGCGGGTTTTAGGTAAATATTTTGAGTAAGCACATCGCCTGACTGAAGCTTGATATCTACTTTAAAAGAATCAAATCCAATAGAAGTGGCCATGAGCACATAGCTGCCGGGTTTAATTTTTGACAAGGCATAAAAACCATTGAAATCGGTGGTAACGCCGGTGGTGGTTCCTTTTAAGAAAACGTTGGCCAGCGGTATAGGTTCGCCGTTTTCTTCATTATATACAAATCCGCGCAACTCGGCGGTTTGCGCTATGGCTACCACAGTAAAAAGGCATAATAAGGCAGTGATGCCCCACTTTTTGTAAAAAATCATTCGGTAATCTATTTCAATTTCTCGTCAGCCTGTTTTTCCAATTCGTCGGCTTTATCCAGTAGTTTTTGTGCTTCTTGTTCGGGTTTTTTGGCTAAGTCAAAATACTTATTTGCCTCGTTGAGTTTGCTGTTGGCATTGTCAAATATTTTATTCACGGGTATCATGGCTTTGTCGCGCGCCAACTTGGGCAGTCCGCTCATTTCCTTTTCAATTTTGGCTTTTTGGGCATCGGCATCTTTGCGCAGGGTCTCGCTTTCGGCTTTCAGTGCTTCGCCTTGTTTGCTCAGTTTGGCAGCTTCGGCTTTCAATGCTTCGGCTTTTTTGCGTAGTTCGGCTGCTTGCGCCTTCAAAGCTTCCGCCTCTTTGCGCAGTTCTTCTTTGGTTTTTTCTATGGCTTTATCTTTCCCTTCATCTATCAATTGTTTGGCAGCTTCCTTAGCGGCATCCTTCACATTCATGGCGTTGCCGTCGGTACCAAGTATCACGGGTTTAAACTCCGGTTTTTCCATAGGACCGGTTATCATAAAGCGCACTTTCACTTCGTCGGCCAAGTCAACATTTACTTTGTTTTTGGTCAAATCCTTCAAGAGGTTTTCGGCTTTATCGGTCACTGCTTTAGTGGGTACTTTGGTATCGAGACCATAATCAATGGTTTGGTTCAGGCTGCTTTTGCCACCAAAGGCAAAGTCTTGGTTTTTGAGATTGAAATGGAAGGTATCCAGAAAAATATCGCCGTTTACAATCTTGAAATTGGGCTTTATTTTGGTGAGTACCAGCTTTTGTGCGCCTTCTTCCCAGCCCAGGTATTTCACCGCTTTGTTCCAAATGTCGTTTCCTTCAAGCTCCACGCGGTCCACATCAAGTTTGGCGCCGCCATTCACCGATTCCAGTACTGGCATCATGTCGCTGCCCAAGGTGCTGCTCATAGAAAAACGTCCGCTCAGGTTGCCGGTCATTTGCTGTGCCAGCGGTAGCAGTTCCTGCACCACTACAAATGTTTCGTACAATCCGGGAATGGATACGTTTTTCATATCGAAAGAAAAATTGGTGGTGGGTTTTGCTATGTTTTGGGTGTTGTACGAGCCGTCAACCAACATGCTGCCGCCCAGCATATTTATTCCCAACTCCTTAAAGCTCAATATCTGATCTTTCACGGTAATTTCTCCTCTGAGCTTTTCTATGTCGTAGCTGTCGTACTTCACTTTGTCTATAAGTGTGGTAAACACGAAGTTGATATTTTCAGGAATGGCTACCACCTCCATTTCATAATCGTCGCTACTCGTTTCGCTATCGGTGCTTTCTGCGCTGTCGTCCATCATCCACGGATCTACATTCAGGTAGTTTCCTGTCAGAGCCATACTTCCCTTCAGCTCTTGGTTGTGAAACAGGTATGGCATGTAGTTCTCTATTTTTCCCGAAAACTTCAAGTCGCTTTTGCCCAGCATCATTTGCATTTCCGACAAATCGGCATACTGCGGCGTAAAGGCGAATGAGGCGGTGGTAATTTGTACCAGCTCAGGCAAATCGGCATCTTGGTAAGCAAAGTTGTTGAGTCCCAAATTGCCGGCGGCATAAAAGGCTTCGTAGTTTTCATTTTCTATGGCGCTCATGTTGCCGCGCGCCTCAAGGTTGGCATTTATTATTCCTTTTAGTGTACTTACACCTTCCAATGGAATAAGGTTGGCCACGTGTTCAAGGTCAATTTTGCCCATCATGGTGCTGGCCACATAAGGGTCTGAATCGGGATTTTTGAGCAGCAAGGTCAAATCAAAAGGTTCTTTATCAAGCTCAAAGTGGCATTTTGGAATTTCAATAACCGTTTTGTCAAACACGCCGCCCGGATTGGTAACCGACATTTTTACCTGCGTATTGTTTAAGCTACTTGGCAAATCAGGGTACTGAAACGCGCCGTTTTCTACAGCAAGGTTCAGGGCAAATTCAGGATACTCAGTTTCGGTCATAAGGCCTTTCATAAAACCGTTAAACTCCAAACTTCCATTGGCCTGCAGCCCGGCAAAATCGGCTGTAAACACCGCAGGAACCATTGACAACAAACTTTTGAAATCAGATTTGGTAAGGCCGTAGGTGAGATCAAAAAGCATGTTTTCTTCAACAAATTGAAAGGTACCGGCAAAGCTCAGTGCCAAATCGTTGAGCATTAGTTCGTTTTCTTTAAACTCATATTTCTCCTCGTTCAGATACAATACCAAACCGGCTATGTAGCTCATTTTTGCCCGGTTTATATATTTTATTCCGTCAAAATCTACGGTGAAAGCCTCTGCCGAAGTGGTGGTTTGAATGTCCATGGCATCTTGGTTGAAATTGCCCGACATTTTAAAATTGAGCCCTTTTATGGTGGTATAGGTTACAAGCGATGTATCGTAATAACCTATTTTGCCATTGCTGATGGTAAAGGAAGAAAGCTTGAATGAAAATTCCGAGTCCGACGAGCTTTCGTCAACCGGGGCTTCTTCTTCAGAAGGAAGCGCAATATCGTAGTTTGCCGTGCCATCCTTTTTTACCAATACATTTATATAAGGTGTGTTCAGGTCTATCGATTTCACTTCAATATTGCCCGAAATGATTTGCATGAGGTCAATAGTGGCTTTCAATTCTTTGAGGCTCATGAGCGTATCGCCTTCAAAAGGAGCATTGTTTTTTATAACAATATCCTTGATGCCAATATTAAGGTCGGGAAATGAGCTGATGAGGCCAATGCTTATGTCTTCATTAAATTCAATCTGCCCGTTGATGGTTTCATTCTTAATGTAGTTGACAATATCGTCTTTAAACAAAAACGGCAAAGCCACCACTGCTGCCACCAACAGGAGCACTATGGCTATTAAAATCAGTAAAACTCTTTTCATTACACAGGATTTGGTCGCTCAAAACGAAAGTTGGCAAAAATAGGGTATTAGCATAGCCTATGTAAACTTGATGGCTTAAATGAAATTTAAATTTCATTAACCCACCACATCATTCAAAGTATTTCGGTAAAACAACTGTTATCGTCATTTTTGCGTATCAAAGCCTTAAACAAAATCACATGCGATACCAAGGACTACTTTTACTACCCGTTTTGTTGTTTTTCTCATTTCAGGTAAAAACCGTTGATTGGTTTCAGATTCTTGGAAAAACGTTTGAAGACCGCGATGTGCAAAACGCATTTGCTCCGTTTGGCGATTCTGAAGACAGCGATTATCGGTTGGACTACCTTACGCAAATAAACTGGGAAGATGATGGTATTTCGGCAGTACTAACCGACCAAGGCAAGATTGTTTACCTTATGTTTTACAACGAACAATACACCATTGAAGACAAGGTGTTTAAGCGCTACAACGGACAATTGCCGCTGGGTGTAGGTCTTGATATGAGTCCTAAAAAAGTGATAAGCAAACTGGGCGAACCCACTGTGCAAGAAGGTTCTGTGGTAAAACGCGTGCTGTACGTAACCAATTACACCTACGAGTTTGTTTTTAAAGCCGATGTGATGCAATACATGAAAATTGGCTTGATACCACCTAATATGGAAAAGGCGGATTAAGAAAACCAGCCCAGTTTTCCTATATATACGTACAGAATCCAAAAGCAATAAACGAGTTTCATAAAGGTTCCGGCCAAGAAACCAATAAATGAGCCTACTCCGGCTCTCAAGGCATTTTGGGTGTGCATACCTCCCATTTTTTCACCAATAAAGGCGCCAATAAACGGGCCGAATATGATACCTGTCAAGCCAAATACGGGAAGGGTTATCCCCATTACAGGCAATAGAAAAACGGCCACCAACAAACCAATTGTGCTACCGCGTGTGCCCCATTTAGTGCCGCCAAATTTTTTGGTGCCCCAGGCAGGCACAAGGTAGTCGAGCACGGTAATGAGAATGGCGAAAAAGGCATAGGTGAGCAAAGAACCAATGGATAAATGACGCTCGGGCGATGAAAAATGCATGAACAGCAAACCAATGTAAGCCACAGGCGGCCCCGGCAACACAGGCAACACACAGCCACCGATGCCAATAACTATAAAGGCGGCAGCAAGAATCAAGAGTACTATATCCATACCCTTCAAAAATAGTATTTAGCGCCAGCAAGAAAAACCCGTGCCTAATAAGAAATAACAGATTGAAACAACTGAGAAGTTTTGAAAGTGGGGAGTTTACTGGCAATACGTCCCATTTCTAAAACCATAAAAAAGAAAATATAAGCCCTTTTATACAAGCAGCGTTTATTGCCACCTTATCAACAGCAGTATGCCACCAATGCGCCACTTATGTGCACTTACATTGTACATTTGATTTATAAGAAAACGGAAACAACAGAAGAAGAGTGGTAAAAGCATATTATTTACTTGTGATTTTTACAGCCTTTAGCGTTGGTTTTATCAAAGGGCAAAACCTCATAAGAAATGGCAATTTTGAAGAATTTGATGAGTTTGAAAACTTTGACTTCGGCTACAAATACCTTGAAAATAACGTAACTACCTGGCGCAATCCCACGCTGGCCAAACCCAAAATATACTCTGACGAAAAAACCGCCAAGAGCGGAAAATCATTTGCCGGTATCCATTGCTATGGAATCAAAAACTACCGTGAGTATATCTCTACCCCGCTCAATTGCAGATTGATAAAAGGCGAAACATACATTTTGCGTATGTACGTAAAACTGTCTGACAACAGCGAGTTTGCCATGAGCTCTTTTGGAGCGGCACTTACCAAAACCCGCCCCGATATGAAAACGAGCGGTCCGCTTACCGATAGCACACAGGTATTTGTTGACAATAAGAACTTCTTCTTCGACACAAGGGCCTGGGTGGTGGTAGAAGACTCATTTGTTGCAGAAGGCGATGAAGCTTTTTTGACCATCGGCAATTTTTTAACCGACGAAGAATCAGTATCGAAAAAAGTGGTGCGCATGGCCCGCGAAGGCCGCGCATACTATTATATTGATGATGTAAGACTGTTTTCTAAAAATGGTCATGATCCTTGCAAGGCTATTATCGATTCGTTCAATTGCGAAAATGTGAAGCTTTCGAGCACCAACATACTGCCCGACCCAAGCTTTGAGTGCTATACCGAGTGCCCTTCTAATGTGAATACATCAAAATTGTACCAACTCAAGTATTGGGACCAAACCTCGGGCACTCCCGACTACTACAATGCGTGTAGCATTATAATGAGTGTTCCTGAAAATATTATGGGGCAAGAAGAAGCGCGAAACGGCCACGGCTACGTAGGCATGTACCTTTTTGACCAAGGAAACTACCGCGAATTTCTGTCTGCCAAACTTACCAAACCAATGGTTAAAGAGCGCTGGTATGTAATAAAACTCTATGCTGCCCTTTCGGAAAACAGCGGGCTGGCAACTGATAATTTTGAATTTCTCATCACAGAGAAATACCCCATGGTAAAGGACTACGACTCGGCTATGGTAATACCGGCCAGTGACTCAACCGAAATTTACAACAGCCACATAACCAACGAAGTAGATACCAACTACCTGCACGCCGTAAAAGCCAAGATAAAAGATGTAGAAGAAAAAGAAGGCAAAATGCTTGAAGACCTGCGACCACAGGTAATAAATGAGCCCGGCAATTTTGGCGACCAATACACTTGGAAAAAAATATGTGGTATGTACCTTGCCGAAGGCGGTGAAATGTACATAACCATGGGAAATTTTAACGACGACAAAAACACCAATAAAAAGATAATGAACCCCAAGGCTGGCGGTTTTGCTTACTATTTTATTGATGATTTTACGGTAGAACCACTCAACGACTCCAATATGTCGGATTGCGGTGCCGGCATCCCCATTATTGCCGAAGACGAAACAGATTTTGAAACACCGCGCTATTTTCAAGACCTTGACTTGGCTGAGTTGCTCAATGACGAGCCATTTACTTTCCAGGGCTTTTACTTTGAGTTTGACAAATACGAAATACTTGATACCAACTACTATTTTCTTGACAGCTTAGTTGATTTGCTGTTGGAAAATGAAGACCTGAGCCTTGAAGTACAAGGCCACACCGACGACGTAGGAAGTAACTCGTACAACGAAAAACTTTCAAAAAACAGGGCGGTGGCAGTAGTAAACTACCTGATTTCCGAAGGAATTGACAAAAAACGCATCAAATACAGCTACTACGGCGCCACACGTCCGGTGGCTACCAACAGCACCCCCGAAGGCCGGCAACTCAACCGCCGTTGCGAATTCATTTTGAAACGCTAGCTGCATTAAACCCAGCTTTCACAAACTACATTTTCATACATCTTAAACAATGAGCCTCGTCATCTTTTAGGCTCTGGTTTTTAACAAGATTTGTTAGCATAAAAATGTATGAAATGAAGCAAAGAGAGCCTATATCCAAAATAATGACAGACCACGTAATAACCGTGAATCTGCACAACAGCCTTGAAGAAGCCTCCGATTTATTCAAGAAACACCACATACGCCACCTGCCTGTAGTTTCGGGTCACAAATTGGTTGGTATGCTAAGCCTTACCGATTTGAAGCGCTTGAGTTTTTATGAACTTAGTCCGGAAAACGACATGGACGACGATGACGAAACTGCCACCACGGTGTATCGTATGTTTACCATTGAGCAGGTAATGGTTTCCAATCCGGTAACGGTTTCGGTGAACAGCACAATTAAAGAAGTTGCCGAAATACTGGCGCAAATAGAGTTTCATGCCCTGCCGGTCGTGTCAGAAGCCAATGAGTTGGCAGGCATAATAACCACCACCGACATGATAAAATTTCTGCTGGAGCAATACTGATTTGCAATATCTAGAAAAGTACAACCGGGTGCCTTCTCTCATGTTGAATTCATTCGACAATAGCATTTAACGCTTGAAGCAAAACACTGTAAGAGCCATATTTAAAGCAGCTTTCGAAATTTGGTGTAATACTAATTGTACACAGTCTTTAACCACAAAACCCCGCCAATTGCGGGGTTTTGTGGTTTAGAACATAGTTGTAAATCTTAGTAAATGCTCCTGCCAAATCTGGCAAAGGCATATTTATCAAGCGCTTCTCTGTGATCGGGATGCGCAATATCTATCATTCGTTTGGCGCGTTCTTTCAAGCTTTTGGCATACAAATCAGCTATACCGTATTCGGTTACTACATAGTGTACGTGTGCGCGAGTAGTTACCACGCCTGCTGCTTCTTTCAAAAACGAAACTATTTTGCTTTCGCCCCTTTTGGTGGTAGAAGGCAGTGCAATAATGGGTTTTCCCCCTTCCGATTGTGAAGCCCCGCGTATGAAGTCCATTTGACCACCAATACCGGAGAAAATTTTAGGCCCAATAGAGTCGGCGCAAACCTGTCCGGTAATGTCAACTTCAATGGCGCTGTTGATAGAAGTGGCCTTGGGGTTTTGGGCTATTACCCGCGTATCATTCACGTATTGAATATCCAATACACGCACAAAAGGGTTGTCGTCCACAAAATCGTATAGCTTTCGCGAACCCAACAAAAAACCGGTCACCACGGTATCGCGGTGGCGTTTTTTCTTATTGCCTACCACCACGCCGTTTTCTACAAGTTTTAGCAGGCCATCGCTAAACATTTCGGTATGCACACCCAAGTCCTTGTGGTTGGTAAGGTATAAAAGAGCCGCATCAGGAATAGAACCAATGCCCATTTGCAGGGTGGCACCATCTTCTACCAACGAAGCGATGTTTTTGCCAATGGCATGTTCCACTTCGGTCAGGTTGTGTTCAGCTATTTCGGGTAAATCGGCATCCACCTCCACAAAAGTGTCAAACTTGCTCAGGTGTATAAGGCCGTCGCCGTGCGTACGTGGCATTTTGGGGTTTATTTGTGCTATCACATGGCTGGCCATTTCCACCGCTGCGCGCGTAGCATCAACCGATATGCCCAGGGAACAAAAACCGTGTTTATCGGGCGGTGAAACCTGGATGAGTGCGGTATCTATTTTTACCCGTCCACTGCGGATTACTTTAGGCACTTCGCTCAAAAAAACGGGTATAAACTCTCCCCTGCCTGCGTTTACACATTCTCTAATGTTAGCTCCCATAAAAAAGGCTTTCACCCTGAAGGTTTTTTCCATTCCGGGGTCGGCATACGGCGCCCGCCCTTCGGTATGTAACTGAAAAATGCAAATGTTTTCCAGTTCATCGGCCCTGTCGGTCATGGCGTCAATCAATACCTGTGGCGCTGCACCGGCAGAATGTATCCAGATATTATCGCCCGACTTTATAACTTTTACCGCTTCCTGCGGCGATACTGCATTGTACATGGTGGTATATTTATTGGTTTCGCAATCATTTTATTGAGGCTGCAAAGTAAGCAAGCATTAAAATCAAAAAAAGTGGCGCAGGTTCTCGTCTTGTTTCAAAGTTTAAATGTAAATGGCCTCAGCCACTTCCAAATTTCATTCCTGCCATTGTACAGATTAGCTGCATCTTTGAGCAAATCATCTTGTTTTCAATGAAGTTTTTTATAGCCACCGCCCTTACAGCAAGTCTTTTATTTAGTCAAACCGCTTGCAAAAGCCTAAAAAATGAGGGCAAAGACGAAGTATTTCTGGTTTTTAAAAGAACACCCTGCTTTGGCAAATGTCCGGTGTTCGATTTCACTTTTTACCGCAGTGGCCGATTGGTGCTCAATGCCCGCGAATTTGTGATGGAAAAAGGCCGATATGAAACACAATTGAAACACCGATTTGTTAAAAGACTGGAAACCAGACTCATCAATATGGATTTTTGCAGCTTTGACAACAAATACGGCGAAGGGATAGCGGACCTGCCTTCAGCCATATTTATTTACAAATGCAATGGATTGGAAAAAACGGTGGATGCGGTAATGAACTTTCCCGGCCAATTAGAAGAGTTGAACACTGAATTTATGGACTTGCTCGAACAATGCGACTGGAAACCCATAGAGGAGAAGGCAACATCTAACTGACAATTAGCCACATAGTATCCACATAGCATACGCAGTTTTTAGAATTTGTCTAAATTTACCATTCAAAACGCTTAATAAGCTTGCAACTGATAGGTAGAAATTGGTATTTGTGTATCGTGAGCGCCCTTTTGGGTAGCTTCATGTCGAAGGTGAGTCTGGCCGGCAATGCCGAAGTGGGACTACCCGAGCACAGAACTTTTATCTCAAACGATCCGGTATCGAGCAACCTCGTGTTTTACGACATGAGTACTACCATTTTTAAAAACGGGGGCCAAAATGTTTTCCTTACCAATAATGCCATCAGCCAAAATTCAGGCATTGAAGACCTGAGTACGCTGGCGCAAATGTACCTGAGCAACCTGAGTCAAAACCTTTTGCTTAACAGCGGTGGACGTTCATTTGTAGAAAACGGAATCCGCACGAGCCCGGCGGGAAACAAACACATTGCCTTTGCGCAAAACATAGGCGGAATTGATGTGTACGGCGCAGAACTACTGGTACATTTTGACCAAAACGGCAACATGCGCGCCATCAGTGGTACGCATTATCCGCTAAAGGTAAACAGCAAAACCGCCAATATCAGTCTCAGCTCGGCTATTTCGCTTGGGGTTTCTCATCTAAAAAACCAAGCGCACTATCACGATTTGGAAAGCTGGGAGCAAGAACTGCTTGGCTATAACGGACCTGAAGCCACGCTCATTTACCTGCCCGTTGACAAAAGCTTGAAGTTGGCCTACCAAATTACCATCTCGCCCAACCTGATGGAAACATGGCAGCTATTTGTATCGGCCACCGATGGCGAAGTCTTGGATGCCATTGAGCTTTCATGTTACCTTGACGGACCCAAAGTGAGTAGCAAAGGAACCAATCTAAACAACACACAAGTAAACATAGGCACCTACAAACAAGGCGATAATTACTACCTGATAGATGCCGGAAAAAGCATGTTCAGACCCGAAGCGAGTGTTTTTCCTGACAACCCCAAAGGCGTTATTAAAACCTATAATGCTGACCGTTTGACCCGCGACAACCTTGAATTTGCCAAAATACTCAGTTCAAAAAACAACGAATTCGGGCTTAATACGACAGAAATGGCAGCCGTTTCGGCACAGGCAAATGCATCGATATTTTACGACAAGCTCATGCAAGTGCCTTTCAATTTCAACTCTTACGACAATGCAGGCAGCAACATAACCATGTACACCTGCATGTACGACCCGCTTCAACCCACAATGGGCTGGGAAAATGCAAGTTGGAACGGTAGAGTAGCATTCTTTGGACGTGGATTCACACGATACAAAGCACCACTTTCCAAAGGACTCGATGTGGTTTCGCACGAGCTTACCCACGGACTGATAGAGCATGCCACCAAAATACGAAAAGGTACTTCAGTTGAGTCAAACTCACTCATAGAAGGCATTTGCGACATAATGGCGATGATAGTGGATGAAAATTTTACCATAGGCGAAAATTCTTCGATAAACAAAAACAAACAACCGAGCGGTTTGATACGCAACCCAAGCATGCCGCACTGCGGTCAAACTTCAACCGGCAACTGGGGAGCCAACGAATCGAATGGTTATACCGCCGACCACATTGATGAATTTATCAATGACATTGAAGCCATACACTACAACTCAACCATAGTGAGCCATGCTTTTTACCTGATGACCGGTGACGATGAAAACCCCGGACTTGGCTTGAAAGTATCAGGAGAGTTGTTTTTTGATGTGGTAACCAATTATTTGGGCGCCAACCCCACTTTCAATGATTTTAAAGATGCACTGCTACTTGCGGTGGATATAAGGTTCGGAGCGGGCAGCAATTACTACAACATCATTAAAAAAGCCTTTAGTAATGTAGGGCTTGAAACCATAAAAACCGAGATAAAGCCCACCGACTTGCCTGCACTTATTGGCGACAATTTTATCCTGAGCAACAAGGTGTCAAATGAAATAAATGAAAAACTGAGCTTGTTTAAAATTGCCGAATCGAAAGAAGATGAGCAATTTAACGACTTGAGCAACCTGAAATACGATGCGAGTATAACCGACAATGGTAGCCTCATCTACGGCATTGACTCAAGCAACCAAGTAGTAAAAATCAACTACGGCAATGAACTGGATATTAGCTACATGGACCACGAACTTGGCAGCGGATATACACAAGTAGCGGTGAGCAAAAACAATGAACGCCTTGCCTTGGTAAAAACCGAAACCGACACTTCTATACATATATATGATATGGAAATGGGCATATTCAAAAAATTCAAGATTTACTCGCACACCACGGTTCGCGATGGCGAGAATTTCTATGAACTGAAACCCCTGCGGGTGGGCGCTATGGAATGGGATTACTATGGTACCAAGCTCATTTTTGAATTTGAAAACACCTTTACTGACAAACAAGGAGCCCAACACAGTGTGTGGAACATTGGCGAAATTGAAGTGTGGGACAGCACCATGCAAGCCTATACCAATGGAACGATGCATACATTTTATGATCAGATAAGCAGCGATTTGGATTTGAGATATCCCGCTTTTGCCAAGAACTCACCCAACCTGTTTGTGCACGATGTATATGACAAACGACACAACTACAACACCGTGGTGGCCTGGGACCGCAGAGAAAATGTGGCAACAAAAACCGACATCATGCGCACCCAAATTCCTGCGCATGCTTCGTACACCAATACCGACTCGGGCTTGGTGGTAACCGATTTAGACGAAAATGGCGAGCCTACACTCTTTATTGTGCAGCTAAAAAGCGATAAAGTGACGCTCAAAAATGGCATGACGCCATTGAAGATACTTTCAGAACGAAAGAACCCGAAATGGTTTACCTTGGGGGTACGCACCAATGTGGATCCTGCTCCTGCGCCAAAACAGCAAAAACTGGATATTTATCCAAACCCGGCTAGCGACAAACTCTACTTTACAGCGCCTGCCGGACACACACAATTTGCGGTTTACTCATTAATTGGAACAGAATTGATAAGAGGAAACCTTTCGAAACAACAATACATCGACATTTCGCAATTGGCTACCGGGCAATATATCATCAGAATTTCATCTGAATCGAGCGTTTTGACCAATACATTTATAAAAGAATAAGGCTATCTTATTTTCCTTTGCGTTTTGTAATACGCTATAAATAAGTAAATGAAAAAAACCATTCCCCTGCTTAGCTTTATTGTGCTAACTGCAGTGTGTTTGCAGGCGCAGGATTTTCAAGCAACCTTGGGCATAAAACTTAAAAAAGACGCTTCGCCTTTTGTATTTGATTTTGGCAGCGGGTTTCACTGCATTTTCATTGATAAAGAAAAATTGCAATACAACCGGATAAACTACGATTTTGTTACTGAATCGACTGGCGAGATAGACTTGAGCGAATTGGGTTTCAGGCCCAAACTCATAGAAATAAACGGTTCGCGAAAAAACATCCACATCTATTTTACCAGAACAGACTCGATAGGCCTTCGCTGCCTTACCATCAATACCATCAACAAAAAAATAAGCAAAAAGGTGGTAGATGAAGGCTTTGACAAAAAGGCCAAAATAATGCATCATTTTTCAGCTACCGACACATTGCACATGCTATATACCAAAGGCAATAATGAGTTGCAATATCGCGTGGTGGCCAATAACAAAATGGTTTCGTCAAAAGATTTCAGCCTTGATGCCGCTCTAATGAAATTGTGGCAGGACGTAAACAACCGCTGGCCCCAATTGCAAAAAGCGCATGTGGGAGCAAACGATTTGGCTTATGAAAACAAGATTCAATTTTCGCCGGTAAAATCATACCTGCAACACCGCTACTTATATATTACTGTAGAGCAAGCCTTTAACACACATATAATAATAATAAACCGCAAACTGGAAAGCCTGAACGTGATAAACCATCCCGTTGAAATATCGGTAGCAGGTGGCTTGGGAGGCGCTATTTGCAATTCCTATATTTTGGGTAAATACCTTTTTCAGGCGGTACTGGCAAAAAATGGCTGTTTCATACAAAAAACCGATTTGAAATTTAACCAACCCGTTTACAGCACTTTTGCCAACTACCACTATACCATATCATCCAACTCGCCCGTGTTTTTGCTCAACCGCAAGGAACGGGGCAATTTTGAAAAAGAAACCGGACAGACATTTAATTTCCACGCCGACAACCAAGAAAAATACCTCGGGCTACACGTAAGCAAAAAGGGGCCGTTTGACCACTTTATGGTTTCGGAGGTGGAATTGTTGCCTTTTTATGACGGCTGGATAAACAAGGCCAACGATATAAATACCGAAAATGCCCGCCGAAAGGAAAAGGGGATTTATAAATTCTATTCGCTGCTATCGCAATATCCTGCCCGCTATTATGCCACGCAATACTTGCAATGTATGGCATCAACATTTTGCATAACCTTAGGCAGCGATGGTAGCGAAAATCCTTACCTGGGCGATGTAAATTTTGCCATGGCCAAGGGACCAACCTATTTCTATGCCTTGACCGACCGCGGTGCCCTGCCCACGCAGCCCACATTTGCAGCCATCAACCAAGAAGTCTATTTCTGCTTTTACCGCAAAGGCCAACACCTATATTATTTTATCAAACTATAATGCCACGCATACAAATAAACGCCCCCGCCTTTTTTCAATTTAAAACCCAAATACAAGTGCGGGTAACTGACCTGAACTATGGCAACCACCTGGCCAACGACAAAGTGCAAGCCTATTTGCAACAAAGCCGGGTAGAAATGCTGCACCAAGTGGGTTTGAGCGAATTGAATATTGGCGACAACACAAGCCTGATTCAAGGAGATGCAGCCATTATTTACCAATCGGAAGGTTATTTGCTCAACCAAATCGACATAATGCTGGCGGTTAACGATTTTGGCAACAGCTCATTTGATGTAGTGTACCAACTCAATAACCTGAGTACTTCAAAACCATTGGCATTGGCCAAAACTCGCTTGGTTTGTTTCAATTACGAAGAACGAAAAGTAATGCCCGTGCCTGAATCATTTATCAGCGCCATCAACTCCCTAGCACAAATACGGTAGGCAGCTTGTCTATTTCAGGAAGCTTCTTTTTCCACTCGCCCAAGGTTTTGGTTTCAATCCGCTGGTTTTCGGCACTTAGGTTGATGGCCAAACACAGCTTTTGTGCCGGATTTAACAACTTGATAAGCAACTGTAGCAATTTGGTATTGCGGTATGGCGCTTCAATAAAAATATGGCTGCTTTGCTCCGTAGCAATACTGCGCTCCACCTCGGCAAGGTATTTTTTGAGTTGTGGCTCCTTTTGTGGCAAATAGCCATGAAAACTGAACTTTTGGCCATTGAAACCCGAACCCATAAGGGCCATGAATATAGAAGAAGGTCCGATTAGGGGAAGCACTTTTATTCCTTGTGCATGGGCAAGAGCCACAATTTGAGCGCCCGGATCGGCAATGCCAGGGCAACCCGCATCTGAAACCAACCCCATATCAAAGCCGCTTAGCAAAGGTTTAATAAAGGATTCCAGCTCAAACCTATCGGTGTGTTTGTTGAGTTCAAAATACGTAAGGTGGTCATAGGGCGATGCCACTCCCGATGCTTTGAGCAAGGCCCGCAACGATTTGGCATGTTCGCAAATAAAATAATTGAGGCTACCCAGCAACATGGCATTATAGGCAGGAATCGCCTTTTCGGCGGTGTCGTCGGCTATTAAATTGGGTATTAGGTAGAGCGTGCCTTTACTCTGCATTGTCAATTATTTCCAGGTGCAGTTCCACAATTCTTGCGCCTTCCATTTGCAATACCTTGAATCGAAATTTGCCAAGGTCAATAATTTCGCCCACTTCGGGAATACTCTGGTGCTTGCTGATAAGAAAGCCGCTGAGCGTATCATAATCTCCTTCGGGAATGCCCAGTTTGTATTTTTCATTGATATGTTCAATCTCCAAACGCGCCGAAAAAATGTATTCATGCTCGTTCAACACGCTTTCGGTGAGTTCGTCCACATCATATTCGTCATCAATTTCGCCAAAAATCTCTTCAATCAAATCTTCAATGGTCACTATGCCCGCGGTGCCGCCAAACTCATCAATTACCTGCGCCATACTTCGTTGTCGGTCAATGAGTTCTCGCAGCACATCGCTTGCCGGGGTAGATTCCGATGCAAAAGGCATGGGTATAATCATGCTTTTGATGCTTTGCGGATTGCCAAACAAATCAATTGAGTGCACGTAGCCCATTATATTGTCTATGTTTTCACGATATACCACCAGTTTTGATCTGCCACTTTCAAAAAAGTCGCTTTTCAGTTTTTCAATATCTTCCTTAATTTCAATAGCATCCACCTCGGGTCGCGGCACCATGCAGGCACGTACTTTGGTGTGTGCAAATTCCAGCGCATTCTTAAAAATCTGTGTGTTTACATCGCCTTCGCTCACCACATCTTCAGTTGAGTTTTCATCAACCATGTGAAACAAGTCAACGCGGTCAAAATTTTCGGGATCTTCTTCAATATTCACCCTGAAAATTAAACGCAACAAAATTTTTGACAACCAAACAGTGCCCCAAACAAACACGCGCAAGGGGTAATAAAATACCGCCAAGGGCAAGGCAAAAAAGTTGAGCACCTTAAACGGGCTGAGTGAGCAAAGTGCTTTTGGAATAAACTCAGCAATAATGAGCACCACGATGGATGCCAAAACAGTTTGCAGCAAGAAAATAACCACGGCATTGTTGGCACCAGTCCAGCTGAGTTGCTGCCATAGCCGCAAAACCAACGAAGAAAAAAAGATACCATACACCACCATAGCCACATTGTTGCCTATGAGCATGGTAGTGATAAAGTGCGAAGGTTTTTTGACAAAAGCAGAGAGCAGCGATGATTTAAACCCCGCTTTTTTGCCTTTAATTTCAATGCGCAAACGATTGGTGGAAACAAATGCGATTTCGCTGCCGCTGAAAAATGCCGACAACAACAACGAAACCAACACAATAACAATTTCAGATTGCATGCGGCAAAAGTGCGACAAATTGAGGAATAGGCATCACGCGGTTTGGACGTTCTTGACAAATGGTCATACTTTCGGCGGGTAAAAACCAAATATGAAGATTGCACAGCACTGGAAAATACTCATCGGACTACTTCTTGGCGTGGTTTGGGCTTTTGTTGGTTTGCAAGTCGGCTGGCAGAAATTTACCATAAACTGGATTTTGCCCTTCGGAACTATTTTTATCAACTTACTGAAGCTCATAGCCATACCATTGGTACTTTTCTCCATTATAAAAGGAATATCAGATTTACAAGACATTGGCAAACTGGGTAAACTGGGCATTCGTACCTTGGCACTGTACATTATTTCAACTGTATTGGCCATTACTATTGGGCTGGCTATGGTAAATATTTGGAAACCCGGGGCAGGACTCAGCGAAGAACTAGCCATAAAAAACCGGCTCTCATACGAGCTTTGGGTGAGCCAAACCGAAGGCGTTGAAATAAAAGACAACAAAAACTACCTGGGTAATGACAAGTACAGTGCCTACTTGGACGATGCGCAGAAAGACCTGGAAAACCTGAGCAACAATGAAACAGCCAAAGCAAAAACCGAAAATGCACTGAAACGAAAAGATGAAGGTCCGCTACAGATTCTTATAGATATGGTGCCTTCCAATATTTTTTTGGCGCTCAGCAGCAACGGGCTCATGTTGCAAATCATCTTCTTTGCCTTGTTTTTTGGTGTGGTACTCCTATTAATTGACAAAGAAAAAGCCGAACCCGTGGCCAAACTTGTGGATGGCCTAAACGATGTGTTTTTGAAAATGGTGGATATAGTAATGATGGCCGCACCATTTTTTGTTTTTGCCTTAATGGCCGGTATGCTTACCAAGATGGCCGAAGACAACCTGAACAATTTGGGCGAAATACTTTATTACCTCATAAGATACTCAGCCACGGTGGTGGGCGGACTTGCCATCATGGTGGTGCTGGTATATCCTACCGCCATCACGCTTTTGGTACGCAAGCTCAATGTGTTTTCTTTCTTAAAAGGTATAAGAAAAGCACAAACCCTGGCCTTTTCTACAAGTTCAAGTGCCGCCACCTTGCCTGTTACCATGCAGTGCGTAAACGAACAATTGGGTGTGCCCAAAAAGATAAGCAGCTTTGTGCTACCCATAGGCGCTACGGTCAATATGGATGGAACCAGCTTGTATATTGCCGTTGCGGTGGTTTTTCTCGCCCAGTTTCATTCCATCGATTTGAGTTTGGTGCAGCAGCTTACCATAGTACTTACGGCTACGTTGGCATCTATCGGTGCCTCGGCAGTACCCAGCGCGGGCCTTATCATGATGATTATGGTTTTGCAATCGGTGGGGTTGAATCCGCTCTGGATCTCCATCATTTTTCCGGTAGATCGCATACTTGATATGTGCCGCACGGTGGTGAATGTGACCGGAGATGCTGCTGTTGCCACCATTGTTGGACAAATTGACGAATAAGCACTTAGCCCCGCCACTTATAAATTGGGTCAAATTATATGCAATAAGAATCTTTTATTTTGATAATGTTAATTTACTTTGTAACACTTTAATATTGTGATATGCGCAAAATAATACTTGTAGTAGGTCTTTTTTTGGTAACCACGGCTCTCTGGGCACAGCGAACCGAAAACTGGTGCGCTACCGATTCGGTGTATTTTCAAGCACTGAAAGAAAACCCCGAGGCACTGAAAGAAGCAGAGCGAAAAATAGATGAAGCGGCTTATGCATACAGCCAAATGGCTTCAAAAACCGACGATGGAAGACAATTTTATATCCCCGTAGTTTTCCACTATTTCCACCCTAGTTCAGAAAACGCCAACTTAACTAAATACTTCGGTGAAGAAGACGCCAATGCAGTAATTGAGCGCATGAACCAAGACTACAACAGAAGAAACGAAGATACCACTCAAGGACCCGACCAACCCGAATACATGGGTTTCCACCGTGGCAATGCGCATATAACTTTTGTAAGGGCGCAGTTTGACCCCCATGGCAACCCCTCCAATGGTATCAATTATATAGAAACAGAATTGACCAACGCCAGCAAGAGAACCAACGATCAGGTACTCAAATACATGTCGTATTGGCCATCTGATATGTACCTCAACTTTTGGATTGTAAAAAGTCTTAGTAGTGGACCGTCAGGTGTTTTGGCTTACTCTACTCTGCCTGACCTGACTGCCGCTGGCGCAAGCCCTAAAGGCGAAGATGGCGTAATTGGACTTTGGGAAGTATTCAAAGCAAACCCTCCGGTTGGATCCAAAGAAAAAGCATTTTACCGCCATACCCTTTCACACGAAGCCGGCCACTGGCTGGGTCTTCGTCATCCTTTCCAAACTGATGGTTCTGTGACAAATGCCTTCGGTAACCCAAGTGGATGCAGTATTCTAGACTGCCATTTTGGTGGAGATAAAATTTGTGATATTCCACAAAGTGATACTATATATAGAGAATGTGATGTAGTAAACACTTGTCCCAATGACCCAAGAAACGATGCTTCTCACAATATCATGGATTACAGGTATTGCCCGTATGCATTTTCTCGCGATCAAGTACAGCGCATGCGCTCTACCCTTGTAGGCTTGCGTCAAAGCGTGGTTTCATGGGAGAATCTTCAGGCAACAGGCGTAAACCAAGTAGTAGCCGCGGAAGCCGATAAATCAGTAAACGTATATCCCAACCCATTCAGCGATAAGATTGTGGTTGAAGTGGACGCGCAACATGAGTCAACCGCTTGCATAGAAATTAAAGACTTGTTGGGCAGAACAGCCTACAAAGATTGCCGCAAAAAACTGCTGCAAGGCTCCAACAAAATTGAGATTTCAGCCTCGCAAATGAATCTTTCTGAAGGTGTTTACATCATTCAAATTCAATTTGAAAACTACACCGTAGTTAAGAAAGTGCAGTACAGCCCCAATGGCAGTAGCTACTAAAACACGCAATATCAAATAAGTGCATCCCCGCCCCAAAAAGGCGGGGATTTTTTTTACCAAAAAAACTTATCTGCTTTTATTAAGACCAAATGTTCAGTGTTACCAAAGTATTATTGCATTTCAGTAGTTTGGCCTATATGAGAGTGTTTTTCATAGCATTAATTCTAAGTTTAGCATCAATAAGTCTGCATGCGCAGGGTTCGTGGTGTGCTACCCCTGCACCTATAGCACGCAACAAAGCGCAAGCCGATTCATTTGCTCAATTTGAGCGGTACTACCAAAAACAATTTGAATCAGCCTCAAAACGACAAACTACCTACATCATTCCAGTGGTATTTCATGTGATGCATCAGGGCGGTATAGAAAATGTAAGCGATACACAACTCAAAGGGCTTATCAACGAAATAAACCTTGATTATTCGCTGCAAAACAAAGACACTACTAAAATTCAAGCGCCTTTTAAAGGTACCGCCGCAAATATTGGAATTGAATTCAGGCTAGCACAAATAGACCCCGATGAAAAGTGTACCAACGGCATCACGCGCACTTATACTAAACTCACTAACGAAGTGGACGATTATTCGGGTAGGAATGTAAAAGATTTGATAGCCTGGGACAATGACAAGTACCTGAACATTTGGATAGTAAAATCCATCAAATCAAACACACCCGGCACTTCTACGCTCGGATACGCCTATTATCCGGGTACGGGAGGAAGATACGACGGCATTGTACTTCGCTATGATCAAATGACAAGCAACTCGCTCACCCACGAAATAGGCCATTACCTCAACTTATTTCACACTTTTGACAATGGCTGTGGCAATGATTGCCAAAGTTCAGGCGACCGCATTTGCGACACGCCACCGGCCCAAAAAGCCAACTTTGGTTGCCCAAAAGGCCGAAACTCATGCAGCAACGATACGCCCGATTTAATAGATCAGATTGAGAACTACATGGACTACAGCGATTGCTCGGCCATGTTTACCGAAGGACAAAAATCACGCATGCGCTCCGCCATTGAGTTTTACCGCGCCAAATTGGTGTCGCAAGGCAATTTGGAAGCCACTGGAGTGCTGGGCAACAAAGCCACCATGCCCATAGCCGCTTTCGATGCCCAAAAACGCATCAACTGCATTGGCGAAAACGTGACACTGATAAATCAATCTTGTGCAAAAGGCAGTGGTATAAGCTTTAGTTGGAAGGTGTTTAATGAAACAACCACCTTGAAAAGCAGCGATGAAACACCGGAATTTTCATTCATAACTCCGGGCTTTTACACCGTAAAATTGGTGGTGAAAAATCAAGTGGGAATAGATTCTGTGGTACAGGAAAAATACCTGGCCGTATATGACAGCACCGTGCTCTACACCGCACCCTATTCGCGTGGTTTTGAAGAGGACTGGAGTACTCCGGGCGATTGGGTATATGAAAATTCGCCCGCAACATTTAAATGGAAACTTAGCTATGATGGCTACAATGGCGGTAAATGCCTGATGGTTGACAATTTTTCGTTGGTAGTTCCCGGCAGCATTACAAGCTTTACCATACCTGCCGTAAAGCTTGGCCAATTGGAAGATCCTTATTTGCGGTACAGCGTGGCCTACGTCAAAAGCCAAAACATGAGTCAGGATTTACTGGCCGTCTCCGTTTCGTTTGATTGCGGTGCCAATTGGTATTTGCTGCGAACCGATTTTTCAAACCAACTGAGCAGTGCCGCCGATCAGAACAGCTACTTTAAACCTACAAGTACCACACAGTGGAAGGAGTTTGAAGTAGGCATCAAACAATTTGCATCAAAGCCGAACCTGCTCATCAAATTTGAGTTTGAATCTAACAATGGCAACAACCTTTATCTCGACAACCTGCGTATAGGCACCAAAACCGTAGGCATTGAGCAAATCGTTTCAAATAATGCTTCGGTGAGTGTTTATCCAAACCCGGCAAGCGATGGAAGCCTTATTAATATAGACTTTGACAATGATGGCTCGCCCTACAATTTGCACATTGTTGATGTGGCCGGCAAAGAAGTTTACGCCAATCGCTTTTACACAAATAATCCAAAAATAGAACTAAACCACCTTCCTAAGGGTGTTTATACCATCTTGATATCATCAGAAAAATATAAAATCACAAGAAAACTCATTATCAAATAACCATCAAATGTTGAGATCCCTTTTAATCATTTCCCTATTCACTTTTTCATTACAAACCATTTTTGCACAATCCGGCAGCCGCGAAATTCCATGCTATACCGATGAAATGCTGGAACGCAAACTAGCTGAAGAGCCGGCTTTGCTTCAAAAACGCGACGTTTATGAAGAGGCGGTTTACAACAACCTGCACATGGCCAACAAAAACAGCGGTTCAGGTTGCGACCTGCGTATCATTCCCACCGTGTTTCATATTATTCACAACAACGGACCTGAAAATATTTCTGATGCCGCAGTGATGGAATATGTGAAGGAAGTGAACAAGGTGTATCAAATGCGCAATATAAAAATGAGCGATGTAGATCCGCTTTGGCAAAACATAGTGGCCAACATGCAAATTGAATTGCGCCTGGCTCAAATAGACCCCGATGGCAAACCAACCACCGGTATTGTGCGCGTGCAATCAGCTTCTACCGTAAATGCCGGCGACAATGTAAAGTCACTGAGCATGTGGGACCCTACCAAGTACCTCAACATTTGGGTGGTAAAATCTATTACCGGCAGCACATCTACCAGTACCATTCTGGGCTATGCCTATTTTCCATGGATGGAAAGCCGCACCACATCGGGTATTGTTATACGTTCTGATGTGGCCAATAAGGCTACCCTTCCACACGAGCTTGGACACTACCTCAATCTTTACCATCCTTTTCAGGATGGTTGTGGCAGCAACTGCGCAAGTACCGGCGACCGCGTGTGCGATACACCACCCACCGCCAAAGACAACCAAGGTTGCCCTATGGGCTTGAATTCATGTTCAAACGACAATCCCGATGTGCGCGATATGATAGAAAACATGATGGACTACAGCAACTGCCGCAACATGTTTACCCTTGGCCAAAAAGAACGCGTTGACTACACGCTAAACAACACCAGGGCCAACCTTATTAGCCTGAGCAACCTGTATGCAACAGGCGTACTTGATTCAAGCGAAATATTGGGTGAACCTGTAGCCGCTTTTACTTCAAGCACAAAAGTGGTTTGCGCCGGCAGCTCAGTTGATTTTGAAGATATTTCTTGTACCGATCCACAAAACACTGAGTACAAGTGGTTTTTTCCTAGTGGAAGTCCAAGTGCGGCATTCACCCAAAACCCCACGGTTACTTACACAAATCCCGGTATTTATGATGTTACCCTAATTATTAGCAACAAAGCAGGCAGCGACACACTTGCACTGCAAAAGCACATATTGGTTACTTCAGAAGAATCTGATGTGAAAGCCCCCTTCTTTGAGTCATTCGATTCTGAAAAATTCATGTTTGATGGCTGGAGCACCGGCGGCAGTCAGTTGTCGTGGGAACACACCAACACCGCCAAAGACGGTGACGGTGCCGTGATGGTAAACAACTATGGACAAAATGTAGCCAATGATATTGTGGTACTGCGCACCCCGCCAATCGACCTTACCACCACCACTGTTTACCAACTTAGTTTTGATTTGGCTTATGCACGCGTGAACTCACAAGGCAGCGAAAATTTGGATATTTATGTGGTTGACCCTTGCAAGGGCATTGAAATAATGCGCTACTCGAGCAACTCAAACTCTATGCGAAGTATTGACGGCTACGTTACCTCAGAGTTTGTGCCTGGTCAGTCAGACTGGAAGCGATTTACTGTTGACATCAGTTTGGTCAAATCACTGAAATCTGCTGCTTTTGAATTCAGATTTACCGGCAATGGGCAACAAGATATTTACATGGACAACCTTTCTATAGGTGCCTGGCCGGCAGCGGTACCAAACACCTTGCAAAGCCATATTGAAATCTGGCCCAACCCTGCCAGCGATGTGCTGAACATAGCAGGCCTTGACGGTGTACGCAGTGCCATTAAAATCTACGACCTGTCGGGCAGAGTGGTTTGGAATACCACAGTAAACAATGCTGAGAAATTTCAGTTGCCTTTAATGAACCTTCAAAATGGGTTTTACCTATTGGAAATAAGCTCAGAAAACAATTATTTCTCTAAAAAAATACTCAAAAATTGAGTGCCTTTTAAATAAGATTGTCAAAAATAAAAGCCTAAGTACTTGAAATTCCCTAAACTCGCGGCATGGGAAGAAACCTAGTCATTGTTGAGTCGCCTGCAAAAGCCAAAACCATTGAAAAGTTTTTGGGTAGCGATTTTACCGTTACAAGCTCCTACGGACATGTAAGAGACCTTTTGTCGGACGAGATAAGTGTTGATATTGAAAACAATTTCAATCCCAGGTACGAAGTATCGCCTGACAAGAAGAAGCTGATAAAAGAACTTCAAAAGCTGGCAGCGGAATCAGAAACCGTGTGGCTGGCAACGGACGAGGACCGCGAGGGAGAAGCCATATCGTGGCACCTTGCCGAATCGTTGGGTTTGGATATCAATGAAACCAAACGCATTGTATTTCACGAAATTACCAAGCCAGCCATATTAAAAGCCATTCAAAACCCGCGCAAAATCGACATCAACCTGGTAAATGCACAACAGGCCCGCCGGGTGCTCGATAGGTTGGTAGGTTACGAACTTTCGCCGGTGCTTTGGAAAAAAGTGCGCCCCTCGCTCTCGGCGGGCCGTGTACAATCGGTGGCTGTAAAACTGATTGTGGAGCGCGAACGGGAAATCATGGCTTTTGAAGCAGAAAGTTCTTTCAAGCCGAGAGGACATTTTAAGGTAAGCGGAGGCAAAGTAATTGCCGAACTAAACACCAAGCTTGGCGATAAAAATGAGACACGGGATTTTCTCAACAGTTGTATCAATGCCGGTTTCAAAATAAGCGACATACAAGTAAAACCGGCCAAAAAGTCCCCTGCACCGCCTTTCACTACTTCTACCCTACAGCAGGAAGCAAGCCGAAAGTTGGGTTATTCCGTATCAAAAACCATGATGCTGGCGCAAAAGCTCTACGAGGCCGGACACATTACTTATATGAGAACCGACTCGGTGAATCTTTCGCAGTTGGCAATAGATGCGGCACAAAATGAAATAACGAGTCAGTTTGGCGCCAACTATTCAAACCCGCGACAATACACCACCAAAGCACAAGGCGCACAGGAAGCCCACGAAGCCATACGACCCACCTATTTTCAAAACCACTCCATAGGCGAAGGACGCGATGAAAGCAGGTTGTATGAGTTGATTTGGAAAAGAACAGTGGCCTCGCAAATGGCCGATGCCAAACTGGAAAACACCAACATTAAAATAGACATTAGCACCAGCAAACACCAGTTTGTAGCTACAGGACAACAAATAAAATTTGATGGCTTTCTGAAACTCTACATTGAGTCGAACGACGACGATGAAGAAAATGCAGAAAGCGGCGAAATGCTTTTGCCAAACCTGACATTAGGACAGGAATTGCAGCTAGATTTTGTAGAAAGCCGCGAACGCTTTACCCGCCCGGCTCCGCGATATACAGAAGCCTCGCTGGTGCGCAAACTTGAAGAGTTGGGCATAGGCCGACCTTCAACTTACGCGCCCACCATTTCAACCATTCAAAAACGGTCTTATGTAACCAAGGAAACACGCCCCGGTACCGACAGAAAATATGTACTGCTTGTGCTGAAAGGCGGAAACATTACCGAAAAAGAATCGACCGAGGTATTTGGTGCTGAGAAAAACAAACTATTCCCCAGCGATGTGGGCATGTTGGTAAACGACTTTCTTGACGAAAACTTCAGCGGGGTAATGGACTACCACTTTACCGCCAAGGTTGAAGAAGAATTTGACCATATAGCCGAAGGAAAACTCGATTGGCAAAACATGCTTTCAGGTTTCTACAAGCCATTTCATGAAAATGTGGAGCAAACCACCAAGGAAGCCAAAAGAGTAAACCAAAACCGCGACTTGGGCATTGATCCAAAAACACAATTGCCTGTGTCGGCCCGTTTTGGAAAATACGGTCCTTATGTGCAATTGGGTGAATCTGACACCGAAGAAAAACCCAAATACGCCAAATTGCGTCCCGGCCAACTTATTGAGTCCATAACGCTTGACGAAGCACTGGAGCTTTTTAAACTGCCGCGCACAATCGGCGAGTTTGAAGGCAAACCCGTATTGGCCGATGTGGGTCGTTTTGGTCCGTATGTAAAACACAACAACAAGTTTGTGTCGATACCCAAAGACGAAGACCCATACGAAATAGAATTGAGCAAAGCCATTGAACTCATAGAAGCCAAGCGCGTGGCGGAAGCCAATAAATTCATCAAGGAATTTGAGCACGAAGGCAAGAAAATAGAAATCCTCAATGGCAGATGGGGCCCCTACATCAAGCGCGGAAAGGAGAACTTTAAAATCCCCAAAGGCACCAAGGCCGAAGAGCTTGATTTAGAACAAACACTGGAACTAATTAACAACGCTCCTGCAAAAGCTAAAAAAGGGCGGGCGCGTAAATAAGGAAAATTATGTAGATTGAAGTCTAATCCCAAGGTATGGAACAATCGGAAATAGAGGCTTTAATCAGTTTGATAGACGATGAAGACCGCGACGTGTACCAACACGTGCGCAGCAAACTGCTGGAGCAGGGCGAAGCAATTTCGGCTTTGCTTTCAGAATTTGCCATGCGGGCCGAAAACGAGCTGCAACACGAGCGCCTGAACGAAGTGCTTAAAAGCATACACCTGGGCGGTATTAAAACGCTGTTTAAAGAATGGTATGAACACAACAGCGATGACCTGCTAACAGGCTTTTACCTTGTGGCCCGCTACCGCTATCCCGAACTTGACCTCGCTCCTATTGTGTCGTACATCGACAAAATAAAACTCGATATTTGGTTGAGACTCAACTACAAATTTTCGCCGCTCGATAATGTCCGTATCATCAACGAAGTCTTTTTTGGGAAATACCGATTTCAAGGGGATAACAAAAATTATTACGCACCCGAAAACTCCTACCTCAACCAAGTGGTTGACAACCGAAAAGGCAATCCCATTTCGCTTTCTATTCTCTACTCAATAGTGGCGCAGCGGTTGTACCTGCCCATTTTTGGGGTTGACCTTCCGCAGCATTTCATTTTGGCTTACAAAGACGACAGCCATTTGGAAAACAACCACAGTTTTAAAAACGAAGGTATAATACCCTATAATGTGGCAGGCGAAATTCTGTTTTATGTAAACCCCTTCAATGGCGGTGCTATTTTTAGCAAGTACAACATTGACCGGTTTTTGAAACAAGCATCGCTGCCCATTGAAGAACGATATTTTGAGCCTTGCCACAACCGCATTATCATTATGCGGGTACTTAAAAACCTGGTAAACAGCTACGACAAACTGGGCGACACCCTTCGCAAAGCAGAAGTGCAGGAACTTCACGATTTTTTAGGAGACTTATAGAAGGTTACTTTTTAGCCTAAACAACATATTATACTGTACTTGCCACACAGGCTTGCATTTTCTACAATCAGTAAAAATTTGTTTTATGAAGCTCCTACCCTTTCTTTTCGGTTTATCAATGGTTTTTGGCGTTTTTACCAAAGGTTTTTCTCAAACCACTGAGGCCAATATAATAGCCTTGGTTACCAATTTTAAAGATGTGCCACAACAGGGCGAACGCATTTGGTTTATTGCCAAAAAATCGGGCAAAACATATAAAGCCGTTAGCAATGCCACTGGCCAATTTGCCATAAGCCTGCCCGGCCCCGATGTATATGAAATAAAAATAAAAGCCATTGGCGACGCGCAAGACTACTCAACCATAGAAATACCCAAACTGGAACCCGGCAAAAGATATGGCACTATGAAACTGACCATCAAGTTTGAGTTGCCCAAGTTGTTTACCCTCAACAATGTATTTTTCGATACCGGAAAAAGCAGCCTGAAACCATCCTCATACACCGAACTTGACGACTTGGCGGAGCTCATGACACTAAAACCCAATATGCAAATTGAAGTGGGTGGCCACACCGATAGCATAGGCAGCGAAAAAAGCAATTTTGAACTGAGCGAAGCACGTGCCAACGCGGTACGCAACTACCTGGTAAAAAAGGGAATAGACGGCAATAGGATAGTTGCAGTTGGCTATGGCGAAACCATGCCCGTGGCCGACAATGGCACCGCAGATGGAAGGCAACAAAACCGCAGAACCGAAGTGCGGATTATTAAAAAATAACCCGAAAACCTACGAAGCCCTTTCGCCGTGAAGCAACATATCCACCGCATGTTGCATTGAACCCGCGGGTATTACTTCCCCTGAATTGACAAAGAAAATCTCATCGGCACTTTCAATGGTGTTGAGGCGGTGCGCTATAATTACTTTGGTGGTTTCCTTTGGCAAATGGTTTAGAATATCGTCCAGCAATTTTTCGGTTACCGTATCCACATTGGCTGTTGCTTCGTCTAAAATAAGCAAGGCGGGCTGGCGCAATACCGCGCGAATAAAGGCTATCAGCTGCTTTTGACCTAAACTCACCGCATCACCGCTTACCGTAAGTTGGGTTTCCAATCCGTCATCAAATTTTTCTAAAAGCACCCCAAGGTGGGCATCTTTTATTACTTTTTCAAGCGCCGCATTGTCAATATCCTTGTAGTGTTCATTGCCGTAGAGAATATTATCGCGCAGGCTTCCGCTGAACAAAAATGGTTCTTGCAAAATAAATCCAATGTTTTTGCTTCGTTCTTGCGGGCTTAGGGTTTTCATATCGCGCCCTTGAAAAAACACCGTTCCTTCTACCGGATCGTACAACCTGGAAATTAGTGAAGCAGTGGTCGATTTTCCGCCGCCGGTAGGCCCCACAAGTGCATAAGTTTTACCCTTTTCCAGTTTAAAATTGATGTTGTGCAAAATTTCATTTCCCCCGGGGTATGCAAAATGAACGTTTTTGAATTCAAGCAGAAAATCGCTTTTCGTGTTCGTTTCTGCACTGTTTTCAAGCGTGGTTAGGTTTGATTCCATTGCCAGTATTTTGGCAATGCGGTCCCAGCCGGCAAGGGCCACCTGAAAACTTGACCAAAGGGCGGCTAGCTGTCTTAGCGGGCTGTAAAAGCTGTTGGCATAAGCAAAGAAACTCACCAACAAACCAACCGAAAAACTGCCCGCCGAAATGAGATAAATACCAAAAAGCAGCACTATCATTTGCGCCACGTTGGTAAACAAACCATATACCGGCATCAACAAGTTGTTGGCCAGCCCTGCCCATACGGCGTTATTATAGTTTTCTTCGTTTACTTCCTTAAAACGCTTCCTGAAATAATCGCGTCGGTTGAAGGCTATTATTACTTTAAAGTTGTTGAGACTTTCCTGAATTTCGGCACTTAAACCACCTACACTCTTAAGGCTGATGGCATTTTTCTTTTTAATCCAGGGCGATACCACTTTGGTAAACAAATAGATAAGAACCGCAGGAGCCAATGCTGCGGAGCCAAGTTCAATATTTATTGACAGCAAAAAAATACCCGCCCCCACCATCGTTATCAAACTGCCGATAAAGCGCATGAGCGATTGCGAGAAAAAAGTATTGAGTTTATCGGTATCGTTGTTGATGCGCGAAATGAGGTCGCCCGCCTTGTTTTGATTGAAAAAAGCCACCGGCAACTCCTGCAATTTGGTAAAAATGGCATTTCTGAGTTCGTATAACATGCGCTGCCCTATGCCGCCCATCAATATGGTTTGCAGGTAGTTGGCCACCAAAGCCGTAAGATAAATAGCCAACAGCACCAAGGCATAGCGCAATACGCCATCAAAGTCTTTGGTTTGCACGTAGTTGTCAACCGCATAGCCAATAATAAGCGGGCCAATAAGCAACAACAACGAATTGACTATAATGGCGGCAAAGGCCACAACCAGGTTTTTCTTCTCGTTGTGTATTAGGTTTAGCAGGCTTTTGAGCGACGAAAAAGTATTGACCTTTTTATCCTTCTCTCCTTCCAGTAGTTTATTAAGATTGTAATTCATAGTTGCTTGTACTTCGTTGAGAATTATAAATCTGCACGTACTCCGAGCTGCTTTTCATCAATTCTTCATGCTTTCCAACCGCTACCACCTCGCCTTGCATCAACAATATTATTTTATCATAGTGCATTACCGAAGCTATCTTTTGGGTAACGGAGAGCAAGGTGATTCCGGGGTAATTTTTTTCTACATTTTGCAGTATCTGTCGCTCGGTATTGGAGTCAACCCTTGCGGTAAAATCATCGAGTAACAATACCTTGGGGTTTAAAGCCAATGCACGTGCCAGCATGATGCGTTGTTTTTGTCCACCCGAAAGGTTGCTGCCACGCTCCGAAACGATAGTTTCAAGGCCATCGGGCAGTTTCTTCACAAACTCGGCAAGTTCAGCAGTGTCAATAGCCCGCTGCAAATCGGCGTCGGTTACTTCTTTGTTGAAAGCAATATTTTCGCGCAGGCTCATATTAAAAACTATACTGTCTTGAAACACAAAGCCCACTTGCTGATGAAACGAAGCCCTATTATAATTCTTGACCGCTTCATCATCAAAATAAATGGTTCCTTCAGTGGGTTCTATCAGGCCGGTAAGCAAGTAAAGCAGCTGCGATTTACCGGCGGCAGTTGGTCCGATAACCGCGGTTTTTGAACCATTCGGCACAGCAAAACTCACTTTATCAAGTGCTTTCTTATCGCCATAGCGTACACTTACTTCCTTCAGCTCAATGCTGCCAAGTAGTTCTTTTTCCACAGTGCCGTCGGTTTGGGTGTTTTCGGCATTTAATACGGCATGGATACGCGCATAAGAAGCGCTTGCCTGTGCAATAACATTGCTCATAAAACCTATGATAATAATAGGGAAAATGAGCAGCGCTATATAACTATTGAAAGCGGCAAATTCACCCAGCGACATGGTGTTGTTTATAACAAAATGCCCACCAAGCACCAGCACGGTAAGGGTGGCAAGGTTGGCAACAAATGTAATAATGGGAATAAGGGTAGCAAATAATTTGAGTATGCCAAGGCCAATCTCCTTTGCCTCGGTATTTGCTTTTATAAACTTATTGTACTCAACCATTTGCGAGTTTACCACGCGAATTAACGCAGCACCCAGGATGCTTTCATTTATAACTTTATTGAGCCAGTCAATTACCTCGCGCCCGCGTACAAAAAGCACCCGAACTTTGCGCAAAACCAAGAAAAATGTACCCCCGATAAGCGGAATAATGGTAATAACGGCCAATCCCAACTTCCAATTGATGGAAAGCAACAACACACTTGCGCCAATTATGATAAATAAAGAAGATGTGATGGACACAATAGCCGTAGAAACAAACATCTTTATAGAATCAATATCGGAGGTAAGGTTGGTAAGCAAACGCGACGGGCTTGTTTTTTCGACATAAGCAAAACTCTGTGCCGAGATTTTGTCAGACAATTGGGTCCTCAAATCGCGGGCTACTCTCTCTGATGCAAAGGTTTGAACGATACTTTGCAGGTACTCAAAAACAAAAATGCACAAGATGGCAAGGGCAAACTTCCAAATCAATTCGTTCGTTGAGAAGCTTCCATCTGTGTAAGTATCAATACCATGCGAAATTATTTTTGGAATTATCAGGTTTACTCCGTTGCTTATAAGTGCAAACAATACGAGTAGTATGATGAGCGGGCGGTATGGTTTCAATACCAAAAACATATTGGGTTTTGGTGGTCTTCCCTTTGGTTTGGCTGCTTTGTTCATGCAAATAACAATTTGTGCCACAAGTCTTTATAACGCACTCAATTGTGGTTGCTGCGTCGGCTGACTTAAAGCACAGGCAAACTTATCTTTTCCAATTTATATAGTGGCCAAAATGCGGTCTTATTTATTTGACACAGGCACAAAACGGCTTGCCCCGCCAATGATTTTTTAGCGGGGCAAATCGGGTAAAAATTGTAAAAAGATACTATTCTATCAAGCCAAGGCCTTCTTGGGCACTCTCGTCGTTGGGACTGTAAAGCAGCACCTTCTGAAACAGAATTTTGGCTTCGCCTACTTTTCCCAACTGAAAATTGGTCCATGCAAACATGAGCAGCGCGTCGTAGTCAAAAGGATAAAGATTAACAATTTTCTGAAAATACTTATAGGCTGTTTTATAATCTTTTTGGCCATAATAAACCGAACCCAAACGGTAATTTGCGGTATAATTGTTGGCATCAATAATGATAATTTCCAGGTAGGTGTTTTTTACTTTTTCCCAGTTGCCCATAGCAGCTTCGGGCAATACATATCCCAGTTTGGCTTCTATCGACATGGTTTTGAGCTCTACAGCCTTTTTATAATAAGTTGAAGACTCGGTGAACAAGCCACCTAAATAGTGCAACCAGCCCAAACGCAGGTTAATTTCATACGATGAAGCATCATACACCTTTTTCAGCACGTTGATGGCTTCGGTGTATTTGCCATTGGTTTCGTAGGTGTAACTTTCTGAAAAAGCCTTTTGCAGCTCTTCAGGTGTGGTTGCCTTGGCGTTAGGACCCAGTGCCAAAAGCAAACTAATGAACAAAAATGCGGTTCTCATGGTGTTATTTTTTTATTAATTTATGAAATATTTAAATCCAATAATGGCAGTAGAAAATGTATATTTCGTGGCAAGCGCATCATCCCACTTGTTTTCATATTGAGCATTTAAAAACAATTGGGTTTTTGGTGCGGGTGCATAGGACAAAAGCAGGCCCCATCGGCTGGTAGTTGCATCAATGGAATAATTGACAAAAGTGCCACGTTCCTCTATCACATTGCGCGAGTTGCCAGCATAATAATCAGCTGATATCCAAAACTTTTCGCCCAACTGCTTGCCCAATCTGAACTTGAAAAGCGCGGTGGTTGAATCGGCTTCGTGATGTAAAGTACCAAATGCCGAAAGCACCAAACTGTTGTTGCCCATAGGATAATAATGTGCGGCAAACATGGCCTGGCTTTGCGGGGTATCATACAGTTTTGAATAGCTACCGCCCGCCTCAAACATCAGGTGCGTCCATCGTTTGGCTATGCCGCCATAATAACTTTGGTCTATCAAAAATTCGGTTGACTCAGGAAAATCGGGAGTGGCTAATATGGTACGGTCAAGACCTATTATATCAACGGCGGCAAACAAAGACCAACCACGACGTAGAAAATAAGCCCCGCTGATATTGGTTTCCTGTTGCAAATAGCTGCCCCAATAGGCACTTTGGTTTAGCGTGGCATACGATGCATAAGTGTGCAAATGGTGGCTCCAGCGCGAATTAAGGCCTATTTGTCGGTAGCCTATGGTGCCAATGTTTTGGTTAGGCGCAGCTGCCGCCAAGCTTGAAAATTTAAACCCTGCTTCTACATAAATAGCTTCAAGTACATTAGAGTTGCCAACATCAAGTTTGTTGGTAAAACCGGTATCGCAAGCAGGCAAAAATGCCACCGCCTCGCGCCAGCGATTGGTAAACACCAGACAATAATAATAATACTCTTGCAGCAAGGCATCGTTTGAAAAAGTGTTCAAAATTTTCCTGAAGTGTTTTAAGGCATGGGTATAGTCGCTATTTGCGTAGTATGCTTCGCCCAAGCGATAATGCAGGTAATCGAATGATACACCATTTTTTATGGCACGTTCGCCAAGGTCAATAATTCCCGCCCAATTTTCATTGTAATAATAGTTGAGCGTTATTTTATCAATTTGATCTTTGGTAAAGTCAAATGATTGTGCCTGCAGGCGGCAAGCACCCAAAATACATATTATAAAAACCGTGGTTCTCATTCGCTGATAATTTTTGCTTTGAAATTCAATTTGTTGTTGGTTACTGATAGTTGTTGGTACGCATCTTCTTCTATTTTAAGTTCAAAATGAAGGAAATCGCGCGTATTGAAAATTGACTTAATACTAAGTTTTCCGTTGAGCAGCATTTCCCTGCTAAACATGGGGTCGTCAACATGCTGGTAGTTAAGCTCATAGTGCACCTGAGCCAAGGTGGTAAATGGTGCCACAAAATCGTGTGCAAATAGCGCATATTGGCTGTAAACCTGATGCAGCGCCACCGAATCGCGAACCTGAGCGCCTTGGTAAAAACCCAGCATTACTTTGTATGAGCATAGAAAGTAGTAGTACAACGCACCTTTTCTGTGGCCCTGGTAATCGGTAAAATAGAAGTTGCTTTCGTCGTTTACAAAATATGCAAGTGCCCTTGTTTCGTGGCAAAAAACATACTTTTTACCCAGGCTTGTGGCAAATACTTCCCAGTTTTCCATATATGTTTTTCCGTTCATCTCATACTCCACCTTATACTTTTGGCCAAGCACAAATTCATAATTTTTCTTGAGCAGCAAATTGGTTTTAAAACTGCTGATGAGTTGTTGGTTTTGCGGAATTTCAAATTCGTGCAACTCGTGGTTTCCATCATTATTTATTACATAATAATCAATTGGATACCAAAGTGTTTTGGAGCCAATGTAGGGTGTGGCCTGTATTTGAAAATGCAGGTGTGGCACCGGCGAACGACCCGAATTGCCCACATTGCCCAGCAAATCTCCTTTCTTCACGTAGTCGCCTACTTTTACCTCAATGGTGCCGGCTTTCAGGTGCGAAACCTTGGTGTACAAATACTCCGCATGCTTGATAACCACCGTGTTTCCCCAGTTTTTCACCATGTTTGGCTTGCCTATTTCATTGTCTTCAATATCGTCTTCCACAGCCACCACATAGCCCGCCTGCGCTGCAATAACCGGCAAATTATAGCAGAAATAATGCTCGGGAAAATTGCCTGAGCTTCTGAACGTTTTGCCATTGGAGCCCCTTACTTCAAAGTCCCATGCCTGTGCCCACTCTCCTTTGTGTGTGTGCTCGCCATTGTGCGCCTGTGTTATGAGCCATTCGCCAAAAAAAGGCAAACCAATATGAAACCAGGTAGTTCGCTCAAAACGCTTTTGGTT
>WGNN01000122.1 GCA_016124515.1 bacterium | reverse complement strand
GGGGAAGGCGGGGGATGGGGCGAAATGGGATGATGAGTTTAAAGGGGAAAGTTTAACGCCTGCCCGAACCTTATGGGGCGGGTTCAAAGGGCAATTAGAAATTGAAAACTGCAAATTGAAAATTGGGGAAGGTGAGTTTAATGGAAGTGAATGTCCAATGTCTAATGTCTAAGGTCCAAAGTCCATTCAACAAGCGATTTAGCTCCTTCCCCGCGGGGAAGGCTGGGGATGGGGCGAAATGGGATGATGAGTTTAAAGGGAAAGAGTTTAAAGTTTAAAGGGCTAGGTTCAAAGGGCAATTAAACATTGAAAAATGCAAATTGAATATTGGCTTATAAGAGCTTAAAGTTTAAGAATCCGTGGTCTGCCGTGTCTCGACTTTGGCGAGATGGCCCGTAGTCTTTTGTCTCGATAAACCTCAAAGTTTTAAGTCGCCACCCGACCATTTTAAAGTTCCTGCAACAACACAATTAACCATAAGCAAATGCTTGAAATCTCTTTTCTTTGCAGCATGTGGTCATTTTTGTTTAAAGCGTATTTAAAACTCAATGGGTGGAAATTTGATGCGCACAATTTGCCGGCTGATTTGAAAAAATTTGTGCTCATTGCAGCACCTCATACCAGCAACCGTGATTATCCGCTTGCGCAGGCCGCTTTCTATTTAATGGGAATGAAAGTACATTTTCTAGCTAAAAAGTCGCTTTTTCAAGGGCCCTTCGGTAAGCTGTTTTACCGCTGGGGCGGAATTCCGGTTGACCGCAGCAGCAAATTCAATATGGTAGAGCAACTCAAAGAAAAATTTGTCCAAACAGAAGAGTTGGCCTTGGTTATTTCGCCCGAAGGAACAAGAAAAGCCGTACCGACTTGGAAATCAGGTTATTATTATATTGCCAAAGAAGCGGGTGTGCCTATTGTTTGCGGCTACCTTGACTATAAAAAGAAAGTGGCAGGCATTGGTCCGGTAGTAAGTAACCTTGCTGATTTTGATGAAGTTAAGTCCACTTTGCGCGAATTTTACCGTGGCATTTCACCCAAGTTTTCCAACAACTACAATCCCGATTTTGAATAGTTATTATCAACTTTAAATATTTGATTATGAGAATATTGAATTATTTGTCAATGGGCATTTTGCTTTTTGTTTTTGCCTGCCAATCGCCAAAGGCCAAAGAAACAACGGAAACTGTGGAGGTGGAAGTGAAAGAGCCTGAATTGCCTGAATCATACCTCATGCACGATGTGTACCTCAATTTGGTGGACTCAATGACCGCCGATGTAAGGCAAATGGTGCTCGACCAACTGCACAGACTGGAGTCATTGCCGGAGCCGATTTGGCTGCATGTGGGCGAACGTGCCAATACAGGAGATCCGCGCCTTGATGCCAACTACGATTTGGCTCTTCACGTGGTTTTTGCCAATGAAGAAGCTTTGAAAACCTACAGCGTAAACACGACACATCTTGAAGTAAGAGAGAATATTAAGGCCTTTTTGGCTGCCCCACCCGTGGTCTATGATTACCTTGTTTCGGAAGGCAGCAAACATTGATTTTCATTTTCCCGGCATTATCAAGCGCCCAAAAGTTTTAAGGAAGGTGTTCGCGAGCCGCTTCTTCGAAACTTTATTATTTAACCAGCATAAAGGGCCGCTGCTCTTCGGTTCGCACTGTGTCGCAAATCTCCGAATTGTCAATTTGGTTGCAGTTCACTTTCGTTACCTGAATAGTGACCATCAATTCAGTTGAAATGGAAGCTTTTTCAATGGCATAGCCATCAGCGCACCAATTTTTCTCCATGAGTTTCATACGCCTGGTTTGGTTGCCATCAAGTTGGTAAGCCACTATTTCGGCATCTGTCATGGTTCCGCTTTCTGACCAAAGAAACACCACCAATTGCTCGTTTTGCATGAGTTTGCCAAAAAGTGAAATGGATGCAAATACTGATGAAGAATCAATGGAGGCTAGTTGCGGATTGATGGTTGTGGGCGCTTGACAATTAAAACTAAAAGGCATGGGCAGCGTGGGAATTGCTTGGCAAAAAGCCAGGAAATCGGGATCGACAACTACCTTATTTTCAGTTTGTTTTGGCGTTTCAACAGTTTTGGCTTTTGCCGGAACCGCCGCCTTTTGTTGTTTTAGGTAGTCGGCTACCAACAGGTTTACCACCAGACCATAGCTGTCTATACCATCTTGCTCTCCATTGGCTTTTAAAAACCAATCGTTTACCTGCGCCGAGATGGCGTCGAGAAAGGTTTCGTATTGCTCCCAATAGAGCGTATTGGCTTCAAGGTCAAGGAGAACCCCCTTTTGTACTTTCACAATGGTTTGGTTAAAGGCCACTGTATCAGCTTTGTGCAGTGCATGTAGCACATGTCGCATGGCCGACAAATAACCTGAATACCTGAATTGCGGATCGTTGCTTTGGCGACAGGCTAAAAAGGCAATAAAATTTGCCTCCGTTTCAGAGGCAAATCCCGCTTGGTGCGCCATCTCGTGGCAAATAGTGGCCGGCAGTTTAAAGTCGGGCTGGTGCATGTTCACATTTGCTTCGCCCGTAAAGGGAAAATAAATACCGCCCAAACCGGCATAGCTCATCAATTGCGGCAGCACCACGGCTTTTACTGATGGATTGTGGTCAATAAATACGGGCATTTCATCCCCAAGTTTTTGGTAGGATTCTTTTGCAGCATGGAAATAATCACTGTTTTTCCAATCATAAACCAAGGTTGTATCACCCACAGGGTCTATTTCTTCGCGCGTTTGGTTGGTTTTTTCCACCAATTGTTCTGCCAAGGACTTAAGCATGGTGCTTTCAATTTCGGGTTTTTCAAGAGCCAAAATGGTGTACAAATCTTGCCGGTTGTAGTTGAGCCCCCACAAAGCGATGAAGAAGAAATATACCACCGACAAAAGGGCAGCAACATTAATGGCGGCTTCTTTTAGCAGTGTTTTGGCAGCACCGGCTTGCCTTTTCAGTTTAAGAACTAATTGGATTAGCCGGTACAGCAACCAAAAAACCGCTGCGTAGAATATTAACTGACCCAGCGAAATAGGCAGCCAAAAAGTAAGGGTTTTCAGGATGTACGATATCCACCGGTACAAGCCCCTGCTATAAGCGTATTCAACTACCGAAGGAAAAAAAGAGGCTGCTTTGAATAAAATAAATTGAACGGGTAAAAGGATGGCCACGATAAGCCGTAGCCTTTTGCTTTTCAGCAGCTTGCGCAGGGTGGTAATAAATTGTAACGGCATTGGTAGGCGCGAATTTATATCCGCCGGCTTGCATAGTTTGGTTTTGCCCTATTATTTGTCAACGCTTCAAAATAAGTTGCCCGTTTTTGGAAAACAAACTTTGTGTTGTTGGCGCCACTCCACTACGTCCTAAAATATCAAACACTTGATTTTCATTTTGATAGTGCTTTTGAAGTACCGCTTCTTCCACGCTGTTGCTGTAGTCAAGGTCGGCAAATCTCAAGACGGTTTGGGTGTAGCCGGCCATTTGAAAATCGTACAAAAGCCAGTATTTACTACCGGGCACTATTTTCGCGTTGTACAGTTCGGGCCGCTTGCCCGATAAGCTCGTAGTGCTGCTACTCAGGGTGCTGCCATTTAGTTGCGTAGTGGTTTTCAATGCGAAGTAATTGCCTTGTGTATTTTCAAGTCCGGCAAAAAAAATGGTATCGTTGGTGGGCCGGTACAAACTAGAGCTGCAATTGGCGCAACTCGTGCTGAATTCTGTTAGCCACTCGCCACTTGCAGAGTCAAGAATAGAGAGGTATTCATTTTTCACATCGCGGTGAATGAAATAGTATTGTTTGTGGTAGCCGTATATTTTTTCATAATAATCATTTTGTTCGGTTAGGTAATCGGCACCCAAATGACCGTGCATAAATTGGGTGTGAACGCGCCCTTGCAAATTGACCACCAAGGCCGCTGATTCAAAATTGGCCACATTTTCGTAAGCGCCATACACCATAAGCAGGCTGTCGTTGAGCGGATAAATTCCTTTGAGAAAACCGCCATCGAAATGCTTCTTATTTTCTGTGGGCCAAATATTTACCGGATTGGTTCCCGCTCTGAAATTTATTTCAACCTGCCCGCCAAAAAAGTAGTTGGTATCGTATTGCATCCTATGGTTTACCGCCAGCAAATACAAGTTTTCGTTCTGCGCGCTTAGGCTGGCATACGATTCGCCAAATAAAATCAACGTGCTGTCGCTCAGTTTGTAAAAGCCATTTCCTTTAATGTAACTCCGCCCATTGGTCATAAAAAAAGTTTGGCTATTGCCCTTGTCAATTCTGCGCACGCACACTATAGATTGGCTGGTTGAAAAAGTATAATTGAACAAGGTATAAACCTGATTGTCAATAAGGTTGAATCCGCCAAAATTGTATTTCAAATTATAGTGAAAACTGTCAATTAGGGCTTTGTCTATGTTTTGGCTGTGTAATGAAAAGCGGTAAAGGCGGTAGTGGAAATACGCATCGCTGCGGCTGTAGGTGAGTACGTAAATCTCATTGGCACCCGACGATTCAGAGGCCAGATAGGCTTCGTCGGGTGCAAAAAAATATTCTTTAAAAAAGGGCTGACCACTACCTGTGTAGGATGAAAGCAATAGCGTAATGGCCAGCCACAAGGACTTAATTGTCATGATAAATTTTAACAGTGGCCATTTGTTGGCTGGTAAAGATTTTGAGCAGGTAAATTTCCTTAGCATCCGCATCAAAAACTATCGTTCCGCCCTCAGGGCTCGTTTTGCCTGTGGCTACCAAAGAACCGCTTAAGCTGTAAATACTATAATTAACAGGCTCATTTCCTTTGCAAACCAACTTGATTGTACCATTGCTCAGGCTGTTTACTTCGTATTTCCAATTGGGCAATTGGCTGTATGACGAAGGGCCGGTATATTCTGTAACGGCTTCATTAATAGTAGCCTTTCCGCGCGTGCTGATGTTTGATTTTTCTACCACACCATAGTATTCGGGTCCTATGAAATATGGGTAGGTAGAGTTGAGGTCGTCATCGGCAGTGGCAAAATAGCAGTAGGTTCCATTGGGGTATTCGGGTGTAACACAAAACCGCCCATTGCTTTGGTCCAAATGTCCTGAACCTTCCACATATTCATAGTCTTCAATGAATGCTCCCAGCGGATAATCGGAGTTAATGGCGGGGCCGTATTCGTTGGTTTTCAGTTTGGCACCATCGGCCAGGGTAGTTCGGTCGCTTATATCGCGCAGTTGGTAGCTCGATTTCATCAACACAATATCGCCGGTGCCATCGGTATTGCTGTAGCCATACGGGCCATAAATGGGAAATCCATCAAAGGCAAAACCAATAATAGGCGAGTGGCTCGATTTGTCAACCGAAAGCAGCGCATCAGAAGGGTATTTTGTGCAAACGTCAGACTTTGGCTGGGTTGAGTTGGTAAAAGAAATAGGCAATTGGTGGTGGTGGTAGTAGCCTTGGTCAAGGCCGCCTTGCATGTTGGGCGAGGGGTGGCCCTTTGCGCAGTCAAACCCATCATTTTCAAAAAACACCGCATCTCGGTGCCAAATACCGCCATTGTTGTAGGTCATCGCATCTTCGGCATTGTACATAGGCACACCGTTTATCAGCACGGCAATGGGGCCCAAACCCGGTTCTGTTTTGGTTCCGGTTTCTTCCTTTGGGTTGCGCGGAATTTTCCAAACATAGCTCTGATTTCCCGGGGTTGATGGATTGCCATCGAGAAAAGGGCCTACTTTGTACGAAGGCAAACCCGAGCAGCTAACGTACACAAAATCAGTAGAGTATTGGACTTTTTGCACATTGGCGGGTTCATTCAGATTTATTTCGCTGCCGCTTTCGTCGTAGCGCACGGCGGTGGCATTGTTGGTATTACGCAGCCAGCTTTTCAGCTCAACCGACTGAGCGCCGGCCTGCCAAACAAAGCCAACAAATAGACAAAGTGTAAAGTACTTCATAATTCACTTGTGATTTGGTTATGCAGGGTTTGATGAAGTTGTTTGAAAAAACTTGCGGCGGGTTTGGGGAGAAAATTACGTTCAATCAAAAACTTCACATATTCAAGTTGAAATGAATGCAAATTATTTGATAAAGGTTAGCTTGCAGTAAAATTCGCCTATGAAGCATTTACTGTTTTCCATTTTGCTCATGTCGCTTTCCTACATAAGTTTTGGTCAGCCTGTTCTTAATCGAGATATTTTTCCTGATTTAGGCGAATCATTTCAAATTGAAGTTACCAATTTCAGTCCGGATAGTTTTCCAAGGCAGTTATTTTATACGTGGGAAAATTTTTTTGATGTTGATTTGTCAGGAATTCCGGTAGATTCTACAGTGACAGAGCGTTATGAATCGCCAGACCATGCACTTGGCGGTGCTGATATTTCAAATGCTGAAATGGCCTTTGAAACCCCGCTAGGTGTAACTTTTGCAAGAAAAGACGGAGACAGATTCAACCAAGTTGGGGTGTGTCCTACCATTTTAAAATTGCCGGTGGTTACAGGCTTTCAATTTGACAAGCCTTTGGGCTATTATGATTGTCCTATTGAAGTTAACACGGTTTTTAAGGATTCAACTACAAGTAAAAAAGATCTTGGATTATTTAAAGTAAATGTTTTGGTCAGGGCAAAATATGAAGTAAATGGATATGGCAACATTAAATTAAAATCAGGCTCGTACAAAGTATTGCGCTTGCAACGCGAATTTGAATTTATCATTACAACTATTCCGCTGGTTGGAAATCCGGTAAAACAACGAGGTGTTTATGTAAACTGGGAGTTTTTAAGTGAAAAGGAACATTGGCCCATACCTAGAGCAGCAACTTTGCTAAATGATTTAGGTACAGGCAATCAGGATACTGTTGTTCGCTTTGAAGTGTTGAAAGGCAGTACCGTAGATGCACAAGCCATGATTGTGAATCAAGGTGGCCTTTTTATTAATGAAAATGGAATTCAAATTGACCAGAATTTAATTGGTAATTATATCCTGCAATTAATAGATTTAACTGGAAGAGCAATAATAAAGACGAACATTTCCTCAACAGTAGCATTTGATACCAATAGCCTTAAAGGGATGTATTTAGCAATACTTGTTGATGATGAAGGAAAAATAGTTGACTCGAAAAAAATTATTAAACGGTAAAAATCACCCCCTCACCATCCTTATTTTTACCACTCGTGGATTGAGAAGTTGTGCGTGTGGGTTGTGGCTGCTGAATTTCTTTTCGCCAAGCAATGCTTCATAATCTGTTTGCGAACTGTTGTCGCTGTAGTCGAGCACGATACTCATGCGGGTGGAAATGGGGGCTAAATTGCCATTTTCAAACCAGGCTATGCCGCCGAAGTCCCAGCCAAAACCATAGAAATAAAAACTACTATCGTTCAGTTGCTCAAGTTGTTGCAGGCTAATGCCTACTTTTATTCCATCGTAGGTGCTCCAAGCTTGGCTTTCTGTACTTACGCTTTCCAGTTGCTTAAGCTCTGTAGCGTTGGTATCGGTGGTGTACCATTTGAAAACCACTTCTTTATTACTCTCAGGAAATAATAATGAAACTGGGTAGCTTACCATTGATTCATCATCAATCACTACACGTCTTTTTACATTATCAATACCGTACAATCGCTTTAAATCCTGCTCACTTTCAATGGCAAATAAGTCGTCAAGGTAGTAAACGGGGTGTTCTTGTTCAGTAACCAACTCTTTGGTATCAATATTTTCGTCTGACATATCTGATCTCGCTTCACCTGCCTTGTGGCTGCCAATGGTCTGATTTGAGTCCTTTTCAGTATGTTTATTCAGTTGCAATGAGCTATCGGCGGCATTGTTTGCCCTTATTTCGGGCGAATTTTTACCACCTTTACAGGCACACACAAGCAGGCCAATGGCTAGTAGTAAGTTAAGTTTCATAAACTTGCTGTTTTATGAGATGCTTTAATTCATTGTAGCACAGAGCCAAAGTACATATAATAACCGGTAAGTAGAGCCAAACCCTTTCAGCAATTAATAAATGATCTTTGGCTTTATTCAGTAAATAGAAATTTTGGACGATAGTAAATAAAAAGACCAGAATAAATAAAAATGTATAAATAATTATTTTGTTGAAACTAAATTTCTTGTTGCTGTAAAATAAAATAATATAAAGGCTTAAAAACGAGAGTAAAACAGAATATGACCAAATGCGTGCAGTGTCCCAGGCTATAAGGTGCAGCGACTGGGGAATGCCAATTGTAAAAACAATAAAGGCCAAATAGCGCTTTTTGTTCAGACCTATAGTACCTACAATGAGCAAAAGGTAAGAAGCTATTGTGGCAAATTGTTCAGAGAAATTTTTAAAATTAAATAATCGTTGTGTTGAATAAATAAGTTCGGTTTTAAGAAAACTCAAAACATCTCTATTGAGCAACTCCGGAAACGACCTGATACATGTCTCATCCATAAATTCATAAGACCGCAGATTTAGTCTTGAACGCTGCGTAAGCTCATTTGTCTCATAAAATGCCCCTTGCATTACAGATTGCACCAGAAACAGGAGTATAGGAATTGCTGAAGTTAAGACCGCGTATTTGATTAATCGGCTTGAATCTTTTGTTTTCTTTGCAGTGACCTGCATCGAATGGATTATTGCAAAAATTATGATGGGCAGGCCAGTCAAAATAAATGTTTCATGTACAAATACACAAATTGAAGATAGAATTACAACAGGCAGTAATTTATCGTTGAGAACTAAATGAATGCATATAATAGTGGTAATAAAAACTATATGGTCGTAAAAACCCATCAGGTTGGCTTGCATCACCCAAAAGCTTGAAACGGTAAATAAGGTGGTACTAAGAATACTAATAATGCTATAAGATCTTTTTAAAACAAGAATATAAATTGAATAAAGCAGGCAGAAACCGAAGCATATATAAATGGCAATTGTCACAAAATTGAGCAGATTAAGCGTAGGTACATTTGGCATGAGTTTTTGTAAGATCGAAAACAATGTGCCGGGAACTCCACGCTTAACCCAACCAATTTCATAGCCTGTTAACCACTGTACTTTTGCATAACAACTAGCTGTACTCCATGTTCTTAAAGTGCCTACAGCCATAGCCCACGCAAGGCTGGCAAACCAAATATATTTAAGTAATCCATTTGACTTTGGCACGTTTGTAAGCATTGAATGCGCCAAAAATAGCGCATTAGCATGGCAAAATTTTTGGGAACTAAACTTCCTTTTGCAGCATGCCCGGCTGAAAATACTTTAGGCCGGCCCAACACATCAAATTCCATATGAATTTTCTATGCGGTGGCAAGTGTTTTATATACAGCATGTTGTATTCAAAAATAGGTATGCCGCCCCGCTGTTTCTTAAACTTGCCTGCCCCGCTGCTCATGTTGAGCAAGGCCTTGTGTTGCTGAGCAAATTGGGTGAGCTGCACATTCAAATGACGGTAAAGTCCGTTTTCAACTGGCTCGCTTTGGTCGTAACCAATAAAAGGTGTGGTGGCCACCGCATTTCTCAGCCAGATCAATTGAATGGCTTTTAATGTATCGCCTTTTACAATTGCGGCAAAATGCAACAACTTGCTTTCAAACAAATTGCGTATCATTAGTTTTGTATATGCAGGATTATAAATAGAGTGCTTTTGGATGTACAACTCGCTATAGTACTGCAAAATTGAATCTATATGGCTATCAGTCAACTCATTGAGTATTTCTGACTGGTATTCATCTTGCTTTTTCCAGCGTTTGAGATCTTGTTGGTAGGGCCGCTTTTTCTTTATATTGGTTTCATTAAAATCCAAATAATAAAGCAAGCGAGCCGATAGTCCCTTATAACCCAAGTCTAATAAATTTCTTTGCAATTCAGGGGTTCCTTTTTCATCAACCGAGCGATATGCAATGGCGTGTTTTTTATACTTGCTGCGCAGTAATTTGGTTAACTCAGCCAGTTCGTTATCACTTAGCAAGCTGTGCAAATTACTGGAAAAAAGCCAGTTGTTTACAAAAACTACTTTTTCAAAACCCAACAATCTTGCTATTGACCGACCGAGTGGAAAAAACACAGAAGCCAGCATTTTACTGCTTTTCGGGAAATCGCCTTTTTTTATTTCTTCCAAACTGTAGTTGAAATATTGCCCGAGCATGGAAACCACGTAACTCTGATTTTTTTTGCCCGAAGCAACAATTACCGGTATTATTTGACTATCAGTTGTTACCAAAACGACTTCACAGTGCGTGTTGGTGGCATATATATTGGTTCCATTTTGTACCAAAGGCCGCAGGTAAACTTTTAACTCTGCACCTTTTTCAAAATCTTCCCAATTGAGTTGTTCAATAGTATTTTTTGAGTAAATCGAGGCCATTATGCATTTTCTTTTCGCAATACTTCAAGCGGGGTTTGTTTTAATATGGTATTGGTATTAAAATAACCAATAACAACCACCAATGTGGTAATTGCTGCAATAGGTAATAAAAGACTTGAAAAAGCGGGAACAAATACGGTGCTGAAAGTATATATGGAAAGGGCGTAGGCGGCTACCGAAGCAAGTAAAATACCCGCAATGGCAGCAAAAGCGCCTAGCAGCGCGTATTCAAATAGGTTGATTCGCAACAACTTTTTGGCCGATGCCCCAATGGTTTTTAATAATACGGTTTCTTTTATACGCTGGTAGCGGCTGTTGAACAGGGCGCCAATTAATATAATGAATCCTGTAGCCATGCTAAACAAGGACATAAACGTAATTACAAATTTGAGTTTGTCAATTATTTCTGATACCGTTTTTATAATAAAGTTGAGATCGACTACTGAAACTGCGGGAAAACGGGCAATAAATTGCTGTTGAAAATGAGCGGATTGCTCAGCACTGTTGGCTCTCGTGATCACTACTTGTGTTTGTGGAGCATTTTCTAAAATGCCTGTGGGAAACAACAGGGTGAAATTGGTCTCAATCCTGCGGAAATCTACTTTTCGCACACTTGCTATATAACAATTGAGTGGCGCTCCCTGTACGTTGAAGGTGAGTTTATCGCCAACTTTTGCTTGCATATACTCAAGGTTCCGCTCCTCAACCGATATAGGAATGTCGCCTTTTCCAGCGTATTTACCAATCCATTCGCCGGCTATTATTTCTTCATTATCATTGAGCGAATCTCTGTATGAAACGCGCCATTCGCGGTTGAATACGTGGTCGCGCACACCATTTTCATTAGCTGACTCTCCATTTTCTTCAGGAAAATAATAGGCTTTGTTTTTGTCTCTTAATAGCTCAAGACGCATGGTAACGATAGGAACAGTGGCCATTACCGGCATTTCCTGTGATTTTACAAATTGCGAAACTTCGTCCAATTGCGGCGTTTGTATATCGAACAAAATCATGTTGGGATCTTTGTCGCTGCTTTTGAAACTCACCTTGCTCAGCAACATATCTTGCGTGAGAAAAAGTAAGGTAATAAGCGCAGTGCCCAGTCCAATGGTGCTTATGAGTACGGTAGATTGGTTATTGGGGCGGTACAAATTGGCTATTGCTTGCCTGAGCGTAAAACTCCAACCGGGCCTTACGAGCCTGCGGGCCACGTTTTTCATAAGTTGAGACAAGCCGGTAAGCAACAAGACCGCCAATCCGCAACCTGCGGTAAAAACCACCGCATTGAACCAGCTTTCGAGCAAGTACCAGGCAAAAAGTATTATGAAAAACAGAATTAGGAGTCTGGAAAACCACAATTGAATTCTTTTGAGTGGAATATCGTCAATATAGCTTCGCAGCGCGGCCAATGGCGGAGTCTGTGCCAGTTTCATCAAGGTATCAATAGTAAAAAGCAACGAAGTAACAATACCCGTAAGAAGTCCGAAAATAATAGCCGCCGGCGAAATGGCATAATGCACTTCCACGGGTAAAAAATCAGACATCACAACCGGCAAATAATAGGCGAGGGCGGAACCCAAAAGGCTGCCTGCCACCGCACCGGCGAATCCAAAAAGTATTATTTGCAGCAGATAAATTCTGAATGCTTTTGACGAAGGAATGCCAATACAGGCCAAAATGGCCACATCTTTTATTTTGCTTTTGAGGTAAATATTAATGGTACTTGCAATGCCGATACCGCCCAAAAGCAGGGCAATAAACGCCACCAGATTCAAAAAGCGTCCTGCATCGCCAAAGGCTTCGCCCGTTTGCTGACTGCGGTTTTCAAAGGTTTGTACCCGCAGCGAAGCGTTTCGGTATTTGGCTTCTATCAGGTCTTTTATTTTAGTGAGCGTTTCAGTATTAGTTTCTTTTACATATAAATAGTCATTCAATCGGCTGCCGTACCTAATCAATCCGGTTTGCTCTACGGCACCATTTGCTATATATATGTTGGGTGCTATGGCCGAGGTAAAACCGGTCTGACCCGGAGCATTCGTTACCGCAGCCAAAACGGCAAATCGTTGGGCGCCAATTTGTATGCTGTCGCCCACCGATAGATTGAATTGTATGAATAAGGTGTTGTCAACCAAAGCATTGTGTCCATCGGTCAGTTGTGAATATACACCCGATGGCTCGGTTTCAATTTTTCCATAGAAAGGATATTTTCCATCGGTGCTCACCACATTTACCAGGCGGGTTCCCTCGTTTTTGAGCACACGCACCATGCTGTTGAAGTGCATAGATCCGGAAGTTTCAACACCAAATGAATCGAGTATTTTCCTAACCTCAGGCTTCAGCTTTTGGTTGTCGCGTAGCACCATATCGGCGCCCAGCAAGCCTTTTGCCTCAGACTGTATATCATTTTTTACATTGTCAACAAAAGTATTGATGGCCACAATTGCGGAAATGCCAAGTACAATTGACGAGATAAATAATAATAACCTGCCCCGCTGCTTGCGACTGTCGCGAAGGGCCATTTTTAAAAACCACCAAAAATCATTCTTCAATTCTTCCGTTTTTTAACTTGATTATTCTATGCGTTTTGGCAGCCAATTCCAGGTCGTGTGTCACTATTATAAGTGTGGTATTCAACTGCTCGTTAAGCGAAAAAAGCAGGTTTTCTATCATTTCTGAAGTCTCGCCATCAAGATTTCCCGTAGGCTCATCGGCCATTAGTATAATAGGCTTATGAGCAAATGCCCTTGCAATAGCCACACGCTGCTGCTCGCCGCCACTCAATTGGGTTGGGTAGTTGGAGTGTCTATTGGCCAAGCCCACGCGATTAAGCAACTGCATGGCATTTTCCTGCGGTTTTGAATGACAGGTAAGCTCCAGCGGAACCATTATATTTTCCAACGCTGTAAGGTTGGGAAGCAATTGGAAATTTTGAAAGACGAAACCCATTTTTGAAAGTCTCAAGGCGGCGCGTCCATCTTCTGAGAGTTGCTCCAGTGCTTCGCTATCAATTTTGATAGAACCTTTGGTGAGGGTGTCAAGCCCCGCCAACAAACCCAACAGGGTGGTTTTGCCGCTGCCCGAAGGACCGGTTATCGCAACAGTTTGCCCTTTATCCACATCAAAATCAAGGCCGTGCAGAATTTCTACTGCCTTTTCGCCACTTTGGTAAACTTTGCTTACCGCGCGGGCTTCAATAATCGGTTTTTGCATGGTGCAATAATTCAACTGCCAATGCTTTGGTTTGTTTCCTTAACCATTCTTAACCTATTATCAATCTGTTAACTTTGGCTGAGATGGGAATCAATTCAAAATTGAAAACTGCAAATTGAAAATTGGCTTATTGGAGTTTAAAGGATGTGAATGTCCAAAGTCTAATGTCTAAGGTCCAATGCAATGTCTAACGTCCAAAGTCCATTTAACAAGCGATTTAGCTCCTTCCCCACGGGGAAGGCTGCCTGCCCGAACCTGAAAGGGGCGGGGGATGGGGCGAAATGGGAAGGAGAGTTTAAAGTAGGTAAGCTTAAGGCCTGCCCGAACCTTATGGGGCGGGTTTAAAGAGGAATCAAATCCATTAAACCTTAAACTTTAAACTTCATCCACGGTCCTATCCTTTAAACCATAAACTTTCCCCCGTGGCAGCCAAATTATAAGTCCTCATGACAAAAAAGTTTTTAAATTGAGGCCGAAAAGAAGCCGTAAAACAAGATGTTGCCATGAACTACAAGATTAAGGATGAGTATAAAGACCACAGCCCCAAGGACTTGGTGAAGTTGATGCTTGAAAAACTGAACGACATTCCGCTAGTACCGAGCGTGGAAGGGAACAAACCTTATTATATCAACAAGGTTACCGCCGAAGAGGTGAGTTTTACCTCGCCTGAGCGAAACAACGGCGATCCGGAAACCATTCATCGTGTGCACTTTACGCCGGTTTTCAGGGTGTTTTTGAAAGCAGATTCATTCAACCTGAAATCGCACAAAGAGCATTTTCAATCGGCCATAAACAAGAAAAGACCCGCCACTATTGCGCTAATGCTCGCTGCCGGTCTTGTGAACGAAGTGGACGAAGTGCTTGAATAGAATTTTTGCCCAACTTTGCGCCCCCATACGTCAATGATTTTATGAAAACTACCTTTTACTTACTTAGCGTGCTCAGCCTGTTTTTTGTGGCTTGCACGGGCAATTCAAGCCAAAAAGAGCAAAATAATAATGTGGAATCAACTGATGAAAAAACGGTGAAAGAAATTGAAAAACAGCGTATTGTGTTTTTTGGCAACAGCATTACCGCGGGTTATCAATTGGATCCTGACGACGCTTTTCCTGCACTTATACAAGAAAAAATCGATTCGCTTAAGCTGCCCTATGAATGTATAAATGCCGGATTGAGCGGCGAAACAACTGCTGGTGGTTTGCAGCGTGTAGAGTGGATTTTGAAGGGAAAGGTGAATGTTTTTGTGCTTGAATTGGGAGCCAATGACGGACTGCGTGGCTTGCCCTTAGACGAGTCGGAAAAGAACCTGATGGCCATTATTGACAAAGTGCGCCAAAACAATGAAGCGGTAAAAATCCTGCTTTTGGGCATGGAAGTTCCGCCAAATATGGGCGATGAATATATTTTGGAATTCAGGAATATGTTTGGCCGCGTTGCCGCTGATAAACAAGTGGCATTTTTACCTTTTTTGCTTGAAGGAGTAGCCGGAAAACGCGATTTGAACCTTGCTGACGGCATTCATCCTACCGAAGAAGGTCACCGCATATTGGCCGAAAATGTGTGGAAAGTGTTAAAGGATTTGCTCTGAAAAGCCTGTTGTAGTAACCATTAAAAAACTTTACACTGGCATAACCCTTTCTTAACTTCACTGTGTGCAGTTTCGTGCCTTCAATGAAGCAAGTATTAAACAAAGTAAAAGACGGACTTTTTTCCCGCATACACGGCAACAACCTCATTTATAATGCCTGCTGGGAAGATCCGCGTTGCGACCACAAAATTTTGGATATAAACGTCAGCAGCAAGGTTGTGGTGATAACGAGTGCCGGCTGCAATGCACTTGACTATGCGCTCAAAGCGCCGCAAGGCGTGTATTGTGTGGATGTGAACCCCAGGCAAAATGCCACTCTTGAGCTGAAAATTGCACTTGCAAAATATACTGACTACGACACCCTATTCGCATTTTTTGGCAAAGGTTTCCACCCGCAGGCTGCCGAAGTTATTACTTCGTTAAAACCGCATCTCAGTGATTTTGCTTATCGTTTTTGGCAAGAGAAAATAAAGTATTTCAGCAATCCGCAGCGTAGCTTTTATTATTATGGTACTAGCGGTGTTTTTGCCTGGCTCTTTCGCCAATACCTTATTTCGCAAAAAATACACGACAAAGCGGTGGCCATGATTGAGGCTACCACCATAGAAGAACAGGCCAAATTGTATGCGGAAATAGAACCGGTTATTTTTTCTGGTTTTATAAAATGGATGATGAACCGCCACATAACCATGAGTATGTTGGGGGTTCCGCGTCCGCAGCGGCAATTGCTCATTGATGGCTACGAAGGTGGAATAACGGGGTTCTTGCGCGATGCTTTTCACCATGTATTTGCCGAAATGCCCCTGAACGACAATTACTTTTGGCGCGCTTACCTTACCGGTAGCTATACCGAAAATTGCTGCCCCGAATATTTGAAACGCGACAATTTTGCACTGTTGCAGTCGGTGGCCGATAAGGTGCATCTCAACACCTGTACTTTGGCCGATTTTCTTCGCGAAAACCCTGATAAATACAGCGATTTTGTTTTGCTTGACCATCAGGATTGGCTTGCGGCACACAATGAAGAAGCGCTGAAGGAAGAATGGCGCCTGATTGCTGAAAACTCTACGCCTGATGCCAAAACCATCATGCGCAGTGCCGCCTTGCAAATTGATTTTCTCCCCACCGAATCCACTGATTATTTTGCATTTACCAACCAAATAGAATTGCACCGCGAATGCAGGGTGGGTACCTATTGCTCTACCTACACCGGAGCCAAAAAATAACAAAATCCATTAGAAATAAATACGCTATTCTACAAAAGCAATAGCACCGGTTTTATAGGCAAAATACATGATGGGAATTATAAGCGCAATTGCCACTAAAATAGGCGGCCAAATTGATTTGCGGATATAAGCTTGTTCATCAACCGCATGCTTGCGCCAAAAAAGCATATCGAGCAGGTACATGCCTGCAATACTTGTAAGCAATACCACTCCGGTATTGGTTATTTTAAATTGAACAAGTAGGAGCTCCTGTAATATACTAAAAAGCAAACCGGCGGCAATAATGGGTATAATTGTGGTGGATTTGCTTACTTTTTTTACGTTGATAGCCATGAGTACACTACCGCCCAATACGCTGAAAAAAGCGCCAAACAACAACACAAAGCGGGTACTGTAGAGCACAGGCAAATCTTCGTCAATTTGATCTGATGCCTTGTTTCCGGCTTCTTGTGAGGCAATTTCCTTCTCAGCAAGGGCTTGTTTTTTCAGTAACTCAGACAGTAGAAGTCTTGCTTTTTCGCTCATTTTACCGCGTTTCTCCAATTCCCAGATAGCGGCTATTACTGCGCTTTCGTGGTAATTTTCAGGCTGTTGTACGTAGTGCAGGAGGTCAGGCGTTTCGTACAAAGCCATTACGCGGGTATATTCATTTTCGTTTGCTGACATATCAGGGCATCTTAGCTGCAAAGTTATCACTCTATAAAGAAGACCAAGGTATATGTTGTGTAGCGAAGCAAAGTTTTTAGGCACAGAAGTATTCATGTAGCCATATATAACCGGCAAAGTCGTTTCGCATCAGGCAAACCCGGTCTTGCTTGTAGCGATTGGAACGAATTTTTATGCTTTGCGCAGGACTTTTTTAGCTGCTGCTTTTCGGCTTGGTTTCAAAATTCCTGTACTACAGTTAGTTATTCAGGAAAAAATATTAACCTAAAGATATTTGCTTAGAAACCTGGGGGTCAAGAATAGCATTTATGATATTTTCTTAAACGATTCAATTAAATGGCTGATATGTAAATTTAAGGGTTGAATCTTGCTCATGTGTGGTTAAAGTGTCTAACTGTGTCAATGAAGCAAAATTTCAAGGGCCTTTTTTAGTGTAAAAGGAGGTATTTTTGCGGCAAATTTGAAAAATGCAAAGACTTTTTACGTTAACATTATCCATTTTGCTAATAAGCAGTGGAATTACATCGGCTCAGAGAAAGAAGAAACTTGACATTGACTGGGCCAAGCCGTTTAAGGCAAACAACTATACCTATGTGAGGCCTGTTGGCGCTGATGGTAATGACTATTATTTCTGCGATCTTAATTTTAAGGTGTTGGGAAAAGGGCAAGTTGATTTGTACAAATGCGATATGAAGAACCCCGATGATTTGGAAACCAACACCATATCTGATAAATCGGATGGAAGGTTTGACCTTATCAGTTATGGTGGTGTTTGCATGGGCAACAAAACCTACATCTACAATGAGTATAGTGATAAAGCTACCAAAACTCTTGGTATTGAACTCACAGAAGTAGATAAAAACCTGGGTTTGTCAGGTAAGCCCAGGGTGATAAACAAGCTCACTGATGTTGATATGAGCGATATAATAGCCTCTCTCTCGGCCAGCTCGCCAAATGGCGAATACCATGCAATTCTCACAACATCAAAAATGACTTTCGGTGTATCAGACTACCTGAGGGCATATCCCGGAATCGGCTTCATCATGTCATTTTTTCCGCGCTCTAAAAAGTATTATCGCCGTCAAAATGCGGTTACCGTTTTCAATAATAGTGGCGAAGTAGTCTGGGAAAAGAGCTTCTATTTGGGAGCAAAAAAGGAGCTTCATGACATAAGGGAAATAAACGTGACCGACAAAGGAGATGTGGTGTTTTTTGGTACATCAAGTGACGACCGGTCTATTCTTTCAAGCTTTGCTTATGAACAAAACTATAGCAAAAAATACAACCAACTGTACTATATGAACAGTGGCTTAAGCGAACCCGTGATAACCAAACTTGACTGGGGTGAAGGTTTTAGACTGTTTTCGCTGTACTTTACCATTGGCGAACATGAAGTACACTGTGCCGCCTCGGTTGACCATATAAATTCAAAGAAAAAATGGGAATATTACGGAGTAAAAATTATGAAAATTGGCTTCGACGGCAACGGCATTCGCACCATTGATATCCCTATGGATTATTCTTTTTTCAATACAGAACTGAGCAAAAGCGATAAACGAAATTTAGAGAAAGGAAAAAGTTTAACTATAGGAACTCCCATTGTTAGGTATTTGGGGCTCAAAAGCAACGGCAATTACAATTTATGTGTGGAAGAACGAACACTTATTGTTAAAACGAGAACCTCTTCATCAGGTACCGTGACCAACAATTATGATTACCATTTTGAAAATGCGGCCCTTGTGGAAGTGGATGACAACGGAGAAGTGGTTTGGAAGCATGTAATAGAAAAGGATCAATATTTGTATGACAAATACCTGCAAGGTTCCATGTTTATTCACCATACCGATGAGGCCATGTATGTGTTTTACAATGCAGGAAAAAGTGGCGGTAAATACACTGATGCAGATAAAATAAGCAACATTCAAGTGCTGAAAATAGCTGACGATGGCAAAGTATTATTCGATGATGATATACTGAATAAAAGTGTGCCTATTATGCCTGAATATTGCCGGGTAATAAATAATATGGTTTGTTTTTCAGGAATCAACAAAAGAGACCACGGCCTGGGTTTTCTAAACCTTGACGATATTTAATAGCTAATACCATATCATAATTAAACCTTATAAATGGTCGCAGCCTTATAGTTGCGACCATTTTTTTTGTAAGCATCTAAAGTTTCGGGGTAAACAATAATAAGCATCTCTATACTCCGATAAATAAAAAGCCAAATTCTATAGCTTGTGTATTGCGCGATGCTCAAAATCATCCTGTTTTCGTCAATATGGGGGCTTATTTTTAATGCGATTAGGACGGCTCTTTTTCTTTTTAGTGGAGAAACAATTGAAATTCCGCCCGGGACAAAAAGCTGTTTGAGCCTTTACACAAGACCTGAAAGACACCGACTTTAGATAAGCCAAATCCTTGATTTGAAACACTAAAAGTGTCGGCGAGTTTTTTTTATTCAGTCTCGCCAAGGCGAGATTGACTTTTTGGTACTTTTTGGTCAAGCAAAAAGTACAAGAAAGGAGCAATGAGCACAACTTTCAGATGGTTAGCTTTGAATTTTGACGAATAAAATAATAATTCATATCAAAATTTTAGCGAATTTATCAAATTTGGTGTGGTTGATGTAATTAGGAAATGTCTAAAATTTGAGTTGGTTTCTTAATCGTTTGAATGTCAGTAGTATTTATGTCTTTTGACTTTGGTTACTTGACCACACATTTATAATAAACCCCTTCATCACTCACTACCATCAGCCAATAAATTCCTTTAGGTAAATCGGCTATATTCAATTGCAGTTGAGTGCTTTGTGCCGATATTGTTATATTTCGCACCAACTCGCCTTGCGCATTTATCATTTGCACTTGTATTATTTCGTTTTGGCTGTGCACGGTTAGTACATTTTCAGCGGGATTTGGATATATTTCAATGAGCGCTTGGGCTTCCGTTTTGCCTGTGTTGGTACAGTTTAGCCGGTTCATGTATTTCCATATTTCGTTGTTCATCAAAAAAGGAACTTCTACCCGCTCAGGAGCATTGCCCATGCGCACCAAAACCAGGTTTTCATCGGGAACAACATCAATAAATTGTCCGTTTTTGCCCATAGCACAAACCATATTTTGCGGTGCGTCGGGCATTAAACTTCCATTAAATACCAATTGACTTTGCGGAACCATATAGCTTTCCTGTCCATTGAGCCACCACAAATAGCCGTATGATGGATTAATGTTTTGCGATGACCGGATCATGGCTTTATAATAATTGCTGTCTTCAAGCACTGCTGTATTGCCCCAATAGCCTTTGTTGAGCACGAGCAAGCCAAACCGCGCCATGCTGCGGGCTTTGCTGAAAAAAATATTATTATAACCCACCTTTATATAGGTTCCCGCAATGCCGGTTTTCAATTGCAAGTTGTTGTAGTTAAACACATTGATATTTTGTCCGGTGGCCTTGCTTATCACTTCATCCAACAGGGTGTAGGGGCCATTGTGGTAAGCCCACCGCGTGCCCGCATCAGCCTTGTATTGCAGGCAGGAGGGGAGCGTGCAATAAGGATCGCTCACGCCATCGTCTAGCCCTGTGGTCATGCTCAATTGGTTTTTTATGGTTATCAGGTCTTCTTTCGCCGGCGGCAAACTTGTCCAGCCTTTTCCAAGGTATTTGCTGCTTGGGTCGCTCAGGCTTAGCAAATTTTTCTGCTGTGCAATACCCACCAATACCGCCGTGAGCGATTTGCCCGCCGATGCCCAATACCACACACTATCGGCGGTAAAGCTGCCAAAGTATTTTTCCAACACTATTTTTCCGTCCTTCAACACAATGAAAGCCTTGGTGTTTTCGCTCTGCAGGTAGTGGTACAAACTGTCAATAGGTTCGGCACACCAACCCAACTCGGCGGGATCAGTGCTTTGCCATTCTGTGCTACTTATGGGCGGAAAATACAGGTTCTGACCTTTTGCCTGAAATGAGCATATTGTAGTTAAAAATATGTAATACAGTGCTTTGTGTAGGATTGGCTTTTTCATTGATAAGGCTATTAATAGTGGAACCATACTGACCAAAGGTGGCGCTAAAAGTTTAAAAGGCTAAATGAAAATAGTGGTGAAAAGCAAATTGCCGAATATTGCGGCACAAATGGAGAGCACCAACGAAATATACCTGCTGCTGGGAACCAATCTGGGCAACAGGTTCGATAATTTGCAACAGGCCAAAGAGCGCCTTGATGACTACTTTGGGCAACCCGGCTGCATGTCGTCGGTATATGAAACGGCCGCCTGGGGCAAAACCGACCAACCCGGTTTTTTAAATGCGGCGGTGGTTTACAAAAGCGCGAATGAACCCCGTGCCATACTTTCCGCCATCAATGCCATAGAAGCCGATTTGGGGCGCGAACGTTTCGAAAAATGGGGGCCGCGACTTATAGACATCGACATACTTTTTGTGGGTAACGAGGTGGTGGCTACGCAAGATTTGAAAATTCCCCATCCTGAAGTGCAGAACCGCCGCTTTGCGCTGGAACCCATGCACGAGTTGGCAGCCGGTTTTATACATCCGCTTTTGCAGAAAAACATCGCACAGTTGCTTCAATTGTGCAGCGACACACTTTCGGTGAGAAAAGTATCTGAAATTGAAAACACGTTATAATTATGTGGTGGTTGAAGGTGTGATTGGCGCCGGCAAAACCACACTTTCCAAAATGCTGGCCAACGATTTGAATGGCAAACTCATTTTGGAAGAATTTGCTACCAACAGTTTTCTGGAGCGTTTTTACAAAGATCCGGGGCGCTATGCCTTTCCGGTAGAAGTAGGTTTTTTAGCCGAAAGATTCAGGCAAATAGAGGCGGAGTTTGGCCCCGATTTGTTCTCAGAATTCACCATTTCTGACTATCACTTTGCCAAGTCAAACATTTTTGCCCGCATTAACCTTTCGCCCGAGCACTACCAGATTTTCAGGAGCTTGTTCGATATTTTCATTGAACGAATTCCTAAAAACGACCTGATTATTTACCTGGAAAATTCGGTGGATGGTTTGCTGGATAATATCAAAAAAAGAAGCCGCGAAATGGAAAACAGCATACCGCAGGAGTATTTAAACAAACTGCAAAAGGGCTACAACGAATTTCTGCTGGGGCAAAAAGACATTCCAGTGGTTGTGGTAGATATGAATGGGCATGATTTTGTGCGTGATGCAGGTGTGTATGCGCAGATTAAGAATTTATTAAACCTGCCACATCCTACAGGAATCAGTGAATTAAGGTTTTAAGCTAGGCCAACTAGTTGTAAAATTGCACCAAATTTTTTTGAGATTTGAAGAAGGTAGCTATACTTTTTGTGCTCTATTGGGTGGCAAGTACTGTTTTGGCGCAGTCAACGGCCACTATTAAAGGAAGCATTACTGACAAAGCAAACGGCGAAGGGCTTGTGGGTGCCAACGTCATCATAATAGGCACCAATATGGGTACCGCCTCCGATGCGCTTGGCAACTACACCATTACCAATGTAAAACCCGGCGAATACAATGTGGAAGTAACTTTTATGGGCTACGAAAAAGTGATGCAAACCGGCATAAAAGTGAAAGCAGGGCAGGTGCTGGAGCTCAATTTTCAGTTGGGCGAGTCAGTGAATTTTCTCGACGATGAAGTGGTGATTATTGGTGAAAAACCTTTGGTGGATGTGGAACAATCGCAAAGCGAAGTAAAGGTGGGAGCAGAGAAAATAAGTGCCGGTCCTGCGCGAAATATCCAAAGTATATTGAGTACGCAAGCGGGCGTAATAAATACCCCAAGCGGGGTGCATATACGGGGCGGAAGAACTTATGAAACAGGCTTTTATATTGATGGTGTTTCTGCTCAGGACCCGCTGACCGGTACCGGATTCGGGGTGGACCTTGGCTCAAATGCCATTGACGAAGTGAGCGTGACCACCGGTGGCTCAGGTGCCGAATTTGGCAACAGCACCTCAGGCGTGGTAAACACAAAAACCAAATCGGGCGGTGATAAACTTACCGGCTACGTTTCGTACAGCCGCGACAATTTTGCCTTTAACAAAAACTGGAACAGCGTTTTTAACCACAAAGTGGGCGAGCTGAACCTGGGCGGGCCCATGTTGCGCAAACTCACCAAAAACAAACTGCGCTTTTACACTTCGGCACGCTACGAGCTTAATGATTTATTCATAAAACATCCCGCCAACCAACTGCACAGCTCTTGGTTCAATTCTACTTTTTGGATGCCGAGTCAGGACAACCGTTGGTCGGGCTTGATAAAACTTGATTATAAGCTAAAACCTACACAGTCATTTACCGTTTCGTATCTGCGAAGTATCAATGTGAACCAAGACCTGAACTCGTTACGCATTACCACCAACAATCCACCGTTCACTCCCGGTTATCAATACGAGTTTTACCTGCAGCCCGACAATGCCACCACCTTTGCGCACGACAAAAACCTGCTGATGTTGCGCTGGAACCACAGTCCGAGCAACCGCTTTGCTTATACGGTTACGGCATCGCGTCTTTTTGCCTCGTTGCGAGCCGATGCCAATGGCCGACCCTGGCGCCCCGACAATGTAGATACCGAATACGACCCCAAAAGCATCGTTGATTTTCCGGCTACTTACTTCAACCCCGGCGATGAAGTGGCTTATGTGAATCCGGGTCCCGGCTTGTACAACAACAACGGTATTTCTACCACCTGGCACCACCATTATTTTGAAGAGCTGGCCATTAAATTCATTGGCAACCTATACTCAAAAGACACCAAAAGCCGCTTGCAATTTGGCTACGAACACAAACGCCAAAACCTGGAGTGGATTGATATATCAAGGCCTTGGATTGGTGCGCCCATCACGCTGGCCGACGGCTCCAAATCGCAATCGTACCGCCTGGGCGAGTCGAGCGAAATTTGGAAGGCAAGCCCTGAAAACGGCGCCTTTTTCTTTGAAGAAAAATACACTTACCTGGGGCTGATATTGCGCGTGGGCGGACGTATGGAATACTGGTTTCCCGGCAGTTTTGTAGATAAATCGGTGGCCGACCCCAACTCGCCCATACGCGACGAAATACGACAAGGCTACTACGACCAAACCATTGGCATGTTTGGCCAAAGGATGAAAATGCGTTTCCTACCCAAAGTTTCCGCCTCGTTTCCCATTCAGGAAAACATGGTGATGCACTTTAACTACAACCACAGCATGCGCCTGCCGCACCCAACACAGGTTTACACGGGTCTAAATCCATACTACACCGACCGCTCTACGCTGAGCCGATTGGGCAATCCAAACCTGAATCCGGAGGTGAATATATCTTATGAAGTGGGGCTTAAATCGCAATTAACCAATGACGATGCACTGAGTGTAACTGCTTATTGGCAAGATCGTTACGACTTTATTACCTACGCGTCTATTCAGGTTCCCGATTTTTCGGGCAGGGATGTAACGCGCAGTATGCCCATCAACTCAGACTTTGTGCGTACCCGCGGCGTTGAGATAACTTATATAAAGCGTATCAACAAGTGGTTCAATGGTCAGGTTTCAGCTGCTTTTGCAAGGGTTACCGGCCAAAGTTCCTCATCAAGCGAAACGCTCAACGACATTTTGAACAATGGCAACCGACAAAATACCAAGGAATACCCGATGCCTTGGGACTGTCCGGTTGACCTGAAATGGAACGCGCTTTTCCGCTGCGACAACCAAGATGGTTTGTTCAACAAATACAAAAACATCAACCACTTTAAGTTGTACATCGAAGGGGTTTATCGCTCGGGAAGAAGATACACACCCTATACTTTTATAGGTAATGAGAAAAACTCAGGTCGCCCCATTTACGAAATTGTGTCAGACCCCAATATGCAAAACTCGCTGGTGGGCAAGCACTGGTTTTGGATGGATGTGACTTTTCAGAAATGGTGGACCATTAAAAACCGCTACAACATTACCTGGAAACTGGAGGTAACCAATATTTTGAACAACAAGAATGCGGCTATTATAAACCCAATAACCGGGCAAGGCTACCAAACCGGCGATGATGTGCCCAGCACTTCGCAAGATCCGCGTTTCATAGATCCACGCGACTACCGCTCGTACAACCTGCCGCCCAACAACCCCGCTCGTTGGTTGCCACAACGCCACTTTTTAACCGGCATTCAATTCCATTTTTAGGTCAAAATTCATAGGAAAGTTGTTCCGGGTAATTGAATAATTCCATTGAAACAAAGCCAATGGTCCTTCGCTCAATGGTTCATATCAGTCATTGGCATTAATTTAAAAATGAACGAAACTCAAGTAAAATATCGCGATTGGGAGCTCTATTCGGACAAGGAAACAACTGAACAGACTTATAAGGAATTTGAAAATTCAGGAGCAGAAAGTTGCGGTTGCGACTATTGCAAGAATTTCATAGCTCAACGAGAGACTGTTTTTCCTGACGAAATAAAGGAGTTGTTCAGAGAATTAGGAGTTGACTACAAGAAAGAGATTGACGTGAGTGAATTTGCCCGGCTTGAGAACGGACTTCATTATTACAATGGATGGTTTCAATTTAAAGGAGACTTTAAAGGGAAAGACTGTACAATTCCGCTTCAAGCAGGTGGTCACACTACGGACTTGACTAAAATCACTGACAGATTCAGCATAGGATTTCGTCACGACAACTCACTGACTCCGTTTAAAGTCAAGAACGGACTTGTTCAAATTGAATTTGATTGTCATTTACCTTGGGTTTTGGAAAACGAACCAGAATGAAAAAGAAAAAAACTAATACCAACATCGGCTATAGCAAATGCGGGTTGACTGTGTAAAATTGAAGATATTACAACTAAAAAAAATCGGTCTGGCAGACAAAGATTCGGTTTCAAAATCCCGCACTTGCCATAGCCAAGAACCGTTAGCTAAATGGCATATTTTTTATGAGGCTGTTTTATATTTGGCTCAAATAATAGCATGATGCGTACCTATTTGGCAGCGGTTTTGGTAGCGTTCACGCTTTTGGCTTCGTGCAACAAAGACCAAAAAAACATTGACAGCTACAAGAGCCACCTCATCAACTCCACTTGGTGGAATACCAACGATTTTTCGGAATACAACCAATTGCATTTTGATAGCGATAAAACGGGTTTCATGTCGGTAGCGAACGGCGAAAGTTGCAACACCACCAATCGTTTTACCTGGTCGGTTGATGCCAATGGTGAGCTTTCGGTAATGTATGGTAGCAATGTGACCGACAATTGCGGTGTGAAAGACATTCCGGCTGACGAGAAAATAACCGTGAACGAAAACACCTCAAGTTTGAACCTGAACAAACTTTCGTGGACCACGCGGTAATTCGGCTGTATTTTACTACAAAAATCTGATTGGAACATGCCGTTGCCCTTTTTACAATCGGCGTATCCTGTGCCCGAAAAAGGCAGACGCAACCTGTTGACGGCCTTTTTCTTCGGCGTTTTCGTGGCCTTATTTCTCTATTTTTTCAAACCCTTTGGTTTGCACTTTTCGGCCAACTGCCTGCTTGGAATTGCCTTGGGCTACGGTTTCATCACCTTTGCTTGTACTTATGTGGTGCAAGTACTTCTGTTTGCCCTTTTTGCTTCGTATTATAATGAAAGCCAATGGAATACGGGGCGGAATATTATAAATGCCGCGGTGATACTTGGCGCCGTTTCAGTAGCCAATTTTTTGTGGGGCGTTTATTGTCATTTCACTACATTCAGCCTTACCGGACTGGCTACTTTTACATCCTATACGCTGGGTGTTGGCATTTTTCCGGTGGTGCTGCTTACGCTCTATACCCAAAACAAATGGCAGCGCAACTACACATCTCAATCAGCCGCCCTTAGTGCGCATTTGCCGGGCATGACGGCGCAAATACAAGAAATTGACCTGCTTGACGAAGAGGGCAGGGTGGCTTTGACCACTAGCGCCGAGAAATTGCTTTTTGTGCAATCGGCTGACAATTATGTGGAAGTTTATGTAGCTGATGGAAGTAAAACAGGAAAGCATTTGTTCAGGAACAGTTTGAAGAATCTGGAAGATCAGCTGGCTGAAAATGGCAGTTTTTTTCGATGTCACCGCTCCTATATTGTCAACCTTCAAAAGGTGCAGCAGGTGAGGGGAAATGCCCGCGGATACCGCCTGGTTTTGCCCCACTGCGAAATGGAAATACCCGTGGCACGTGCCAAAAACGCAGCCTTTTTGTCGCTGATTAAGTCCCGTTGATACCACAACAAGCCCAATGGTACCAAAGCTCGTGAAAACGAGGCCGTTGACTTTTGCAATTTGTCCATAATGCTTAGCCTTGCTGAAAAAAAATAATGCATCAAATATTGGTTTTAGCTCATGTGTTGGTTGGTTCGCTCGCTTTGTTGGCGGGTGCTTTAGCCGGTTTTTTGCCCAAGGGCAGCAGCAAACACAAAAGCTGGGGCAAGGTGTTTTTTATAGCCATGAGTATGGCCGCTATTTTAGCTATTATAATAACCACCATCAAACCCAACTTCTTTTTACAGGCAATAGCACTTATCACGCTATACATGCTCATGATGGGTTTTGGTGCCTTTCGTCAACATGTTTATTTGCGCTACCTGCCGGTGTTGGGCTGGTTGGTTGCGGTTTACATGTTTTATGCTGCGTTTAGCCATTATAGCGGTTTTTTGCTCATTGCCTTTATATTCGGTTTGGGGCAGGCCTACATGTCGCTGCAAGATTTCTTTTGGCCTATAAAAAACAAAGTCGTTTTACATGCCTCGCGCATGGGGGGCGCGTACATGGCTTCCGTCACCGCACTTTTTGTGAATGTGGTTCATTTTCTGCCCTGGTATGTTGCCTGGTTTGCGCCTTCCATCATTGGCACGGTGTTGCTCACGCGGGGCATCAGGCGGTATTTGAGGGAGGGATAAATAAAGGGCTTGTTATGAACAGATTTATTAGCCTACAGTTGTATTAAGTAAAATTTGAAAGGAGATTTATTTTGTCGCTTGATTTGTGTTCACGATTATACCCCGTTCACGCAACGTGAACAAACAAATATTGTGAACACCATCGCCTGGCCGATTGGAGGTGCAGCCATCTGAACCATACTACCACCACCTGCGTTGCTGCCGGTTCAACAAATGCTATTGTATGCGGATTGCTGTTTTTATTATTTTCACGCTGGTTCAAGTGGCTCATGCACAGTCAATAGATGAACATTTTACTTATTTGCTGCAGAAATATGTAACGCCGCAGGGCGAGGTGGACTATAATGGTTTGAAGGAGCAAAAAGTGGTGCTACAAGGCTACATAAAGCTTTTGGCAAAGAATTTTCCGGCACAAGGCAGTGTCAATGAGCAAAAGGCCTATTGGATAAATACCTACAATGCTTATACCCTTTTGGCGGTAGTGAACAACTATCCGATAGCGAGTATAAAAGATATAAAACCGGCTGGGGCTGCTAATATTTGGGAGCTGAAATGGATAGAGGTGGAAGGTAGGAAATGGAGCCTTAACGAGGTGGAAAACGATATTCTTAGAAAAAAATTCAACGACCCGCGCATACATTTTGCCATCAATTGTGCATCGGTATCGTGCCCGGTATTGCGCAACGAAGCATATACTGCCCAAAAACTGGATAAACAGCTTGATGAGCAAGCCCGCCGCTTTGTAAACGATGGCACACGCAATGAAATCGGTAAAAACTCCGTGGCACTTTCTCAGCTGTTTTCGTGGTATGCCGCCGACTTTGCACCATTGGGAAGTTTGCTTGATTTTGTGAATAAATACAGTGCGGTGCCAATTTCAAAAAATGCTGAAATAAGCTATTTGCCATACAATTGGGCCTTGAATGAGGCGAATTGACAAATCAGCGTGCCTTGATTGGCCGGGGAAAAACTTAATGTGGTTTTTTGTCAAGTCATAAGATTTATCAGGTCTGTTTTGCTAGATTTGGCATATGAAGGCTACTCAAAAGGTTAACAATGGCTATTGGCTTGCGGCTCTGATTTTTGCTATTATTCCTATTACCGCTCAAACCCAAAGCATTTCCTGGTTCAATACCCAAGAAGGGATTTTCAATTTGAACAGCTATATTATGGGTGATACCATTGTATCCGTTGGGTCAGGCGAAGCGGCCTATGGACAAGGATACATCAACATCAATTACGCTAATGTTAATACAGGTTTGCGCTATAAAACCGATACCTTCTGGCATAGCGATTTGCCTGATTCTATTTTCCCTAATAATTTTATTTTTTATCCCAATCCCGCATCGCAAAACTTTGTAGTGAGCTTGCCCAACGAAGGTGAAACCTGGCTCTACAAGCTATATGACAGTACCGGTAAATTACTCGCAACCGGTCAACTTAGGGAAAACCAAAACACCATATCAGCGGCTTTGTTAACCACGGGTATTTACCAAATCAGCCTGCAAAACCTAAAGACCAATGCTTATGAAACACATACTTTTGTTATTGCTAAGTAACTTTTTACTCTGCCAAAACATTTTTGCTCAATTAACCGTGGGCGAAGTATATGATTTTGATATTGGCGATGAGTTTCAGTATTCGGGGTCGAATTGTTATAATGATTGTATCTACCGCAAAAAACTAGTCGATAAACGTTTGTCGCCAAGTAAAGATACCGTTTATTATACTTGGCAATGTGCTGATACCTGGTATGTGCTAAAGCGAGATAGTAATTATAATCAATATCTTCAAAAACATAATAAATTTTATACTTCCATTGAGTCCTATACAGGTCTTGGTAATGAAATATTTCACTTGGATTCCAATATTTGTGATTTAATTTATATTTTACCTGAAGCTTCCTGGAATGATACAATTAAAATTCCGGATAGCATACTGTACTCTAAAAGGGTTTATCTTGTTGATACAGCTACAGCTGTTAGAAATACAGTGGGTTCATGTAATACAATGTCTTTGTCGGTACATACTTTTCTTGGTATATTGTTAGGTGCTACACCATATATTGAAGAAAATTATATTTATGCCAAAGGTTTGGGAGTTCTCAGCCAAAATACAGCATCACCATCAAATTCCTTTGATTGTTTCTATTACAAAAAAGTGAATGGCGAAAGTTGTGGCCGTCCGGATTTAACAGGAGTTCGCTCGCTATACCCGGAAAAAGCCTTTGCATTTTACCCCAACCCCGCCAATAACCAAATCAGGCTCACACTGCCCGTCAACAACGAAACCTTGCATTACCAAATAATCAACGGCACCGGGCAGCAATTGGCAAGCGGTGTACTGAACCAAGCGGATAACAGCATCAATACGGCAGCTTTGCCTGCGGGTTTTTACCAATTGGTCTTGCATGAAAAATCTACCGGATATATTGAAAGTCAGAGTCTTATAATTGCGAGGTAGTGACATTCTCGTTTTGTGAATAAGTATAAAACAACTATAAAATAGCGCCATGAAAGTAAAATTATTAATAGTTTGTACCTTCTTTATCAAGCTTACTTTTGGTCAGGTTTGGTTGATTGATTTTGACAGCACCGGACCACTGAACAGCTTGTTTATTGACACCATTGCCAATAAGCAGAATATATGGCAAATTGGAGTACCCGATAAGCCTGGGTTTGAAAGTGCCTATTCACTGCCAAATGTAATTTGTACTGATTTGCATAAGTCATATCCGGTAAATGATACTTCTGTGTTTGGTATTAAGACAAAGATTATTAAATCGGATGGCTCTTTTGAAGGTATGTACATTTCAGGAAGATATAAAATTGACTCTGATTCATTAACAGATTATGGCAGCATAGAATTTTCAGCAGACAGTGGTAAGTTGTGGTATGATTTATTGGCTGATACAAATTATTTGGAGGCTTATTGCATTCAAACTAACAACGAAAAGACAGATTTCACCGGTAGAAAAATGAAGTGGCACTCCTTCCAGTTTTTTTTAAACTCAGCTTGCTTTGACATTTGGTTTGAAAAAATTATATTGATAAAATTCTCTTTTATCAGCGACAGCATACAAACCAACAAGGCGGGTTGGATGATAGATGACATTGAATTTGACTATATTTTTGAGTCGGTTGAGGAAGTAAAATCAAAACCTTACT
>WGNN01000117.1 GCA_016124515.1 bacterium | reverse complement strand
TATGAATCATAGAACCATTTTCTATGGCCATTAAATGATCTTCGGGGGTTTTGTCGGGGCCATTGAATATGATGCGCTTGCCCGGCACTCCGTTTTTGAGCGCTTTTTTGTATTCAAAACCTGAAACCACCTCGGCCCAACTGCCCTCCTGATGAAACACGTTGCAAACCGCATTGAGGTAATTGGTTTTATAACTCCAGGCAAACTGCACTTTGGGGTAGCGGCTGCTAAAGGCCTTTACTGCCCGTTGGTAGGTTTCTCTAATGGTTTTTTCGGATATAACAAAAACGGGTGATCCGAATTTTGCTACGATATCCTTTACCGCCACATTGTCAATATGGGTTACGGGGGCAAATGCAGTGCCGGCGCCACTCTTGCCGGGCATGTGGTTACCAAGTGGTTTTATTACCGGGCGCTCGTAGTGTGCTCTTTTTGTATTTTCCATTTTATTATATTTTTTAAAGCTCTCCTGTTGATGAAAATTGTGCAAAATCCTGTAGATCAACTATCATGTCATAAGAATACCGGATAAACATTTTCCCGACTTCAAAATGCGTTCTCGGCTCTGTTTCGTAGCCCAAAGCCAGTTTGAGCATGTCGGCAGGCTGGTTTTGTCCGGCACCTACGGTTAGATATACCCAAGCCGGGAAACGCGGATTTATTTCAATAAGATATACGTTTTCTCTTTCGTCTTTTATCAACTCAAGCTCCAATCCACCGCGCCACTGTGTTTGTTCTATCATGTGGCGGGCCATTTCTACCAAATCATCATCTTTAATGGTAATTCCCGCCCAACCTTTGCCGGTATCGGTAATATAGGTTTTGCGCATGGGTACTGCTCCAATAAGGGTTCCTTTGCCATCGCCAAGGGCGCACACATTGTATTCGCGGCCTTTTACATATTGTTGCAAAATAATGGGAGTACCCCACTTGGCAGCCAATTTATTATAGTAATACACGGCTTGCTCGCGCGAATGCGCTATGTAGGCTTCATAAAATTTTCCTTTTACCATCACCGGATATTGGGTGTAGTTGTCAATTTTTCGCAGCATATCTTCTACCCCAAATGCCGCCACCGATTTGGGAACGCTAATCCCGTATTTCTGACCAAAATCCTGCAAATTTCCCTTCAATCGCGCATCGAACTGCTCTTCAGTAGGCAAGAAAGTAGCAATACCAAGGTCGGCCAGTTTCTTCTGCATTTTAATGTAAGGCATCAGCTCGGCATCAAAATTGGGTATTATCAAATCAATGGATTCTTTGGCGTGAATTTCCTTAATCCGCTCCAGCAACACCTCGTGGCCTTTTGATGGAAAAGGCACCTGATAGGTTTTGTCAATTTCGTTGCGCATATAAATACCGGGCTCCATTACTTCGTAGGCCAGGCCTATTATTTTCACATCAAAATCGGGGCTTTCCTTGAGCGCTCGTGCCACCGAAATTCCAGGCCCCGGGCTGTCAACCACGTTGAGTCCGCTGAGCGCCACTGTTACTGACTTTTTCATAATGACAAAAGATTTAGTTGTTCAAGGGTTTTCAAGAAATCGTACAAATCCTTTTCAAGCGTAGGGCCGTCAATGTTGAACTGTTGCAACAATTCGGCAAGAATTTCATCGGTATCATGACCCTTTTGCAACATGCCGATAATTATTTTGCCGGTATCGTTGGTTGAAAATGAGTCACCTTTTTGAGCGTTGAAAACAAAGCCATTTTCGCTTACAGCTACGTTTTCGTTTAATTTTACAGATTTCATACGCGTTATTTGATGCCAAAGTAGCCCCTATTCTTGCGCTGTGAAAATACATTCTACCCTTGCCCAATAAAAATCAACGAAATGGCGGTGATGCTCTATGAAAGGAAATGGGTTGTTTAAATTCGCAGCTGTGAAAGTGCAATGTGCCATAGTATCGTCGGAAGTTTTGATTACCGAGTTGTTTAAAAACTACCTTGGCCGGCTTGGTGGATTTGAGTTGGCGGCTCAATTGAAAGATGTGCCCAGCATAGCAAAACTTCCTGAATCACAACCCATTGACTTATTATTCCTGGACCTTGAATCGCAAAATGCAGGTGCGCTTGACCAATTGTATGCCTTGGAAAATCCGCCACTCACCATACTTTCTACGAGCAGTCAGGAGTATGCATTGGTAGGGTACCAACTGGGTTTGGTAGATTATTTATTGAAACCGGTGAGTTTTGAGCGTTTTTCAAAAGCCACTGAAAAAGCACAAACCTTGCTCAACCCCCGCTTGGCAAATGCCGGTGCCGGCCTGGGCGAAGGTTTGGAAAGCGCTCTAAAACAACTGGTAGCGCCCAACTACCTGTTTATAAAGGTTGATTACAAGATCATAAAAATTTACTTCAGCGATATATTATACATTGAAAGTATGCGCGAATATGTGCGCATACACACTGAAAATGAACGACATATAACACTTATATCGCTTAGCAGGATGAAGGCTTTTCTGCCCGAAAACAAGTTTGTGCAAATACACCGCTCTACCTTAATTAACCTTGACAAGCTGAGTCAGATTCAAGGCAATACGGCTTATTTGGGCGCCACCGAACTATCAATTAGCAAGAGTTTTAAAGATGATTTGATGGGGCGGATTGCCACAAGTGCCATTTTCAGCTAAGGGTTTTGCTATTGAATGGCAGGCTTGGATTGAATTATTAACTAAAGTTTATAAGTCCTAAAATCGTCTGATATTCAGTCTTTTACGCAACTTCCCCGCACTTAAAATATCACCTATCAGTATCAATTACAACAAAATATACGGACTTGAAAGGGTCTTGATATGAATTGTTATTTCCATAGTCAAATTTGGAGCTTACCGACTGAAAGTAGTACTCGTTGCTCCTTTATGGTACTTTTTGCTTGACCAAAAAGTACCAAAAACTCAATCTCGCCACAGGCGAGACTGAACAAAAAAAACTCGCCGCCAAGTTTTGAGTTACAAATTAAATATTTAGCTTATCTAGAGTTTATACCTTTTTATGCTGCGTAAAGGCTCATACAGCTTTTTGTTCCGGGCGGAATTTCAATTGTTTCTCCACTAAAAAGAAAAAGAGCCGTCCTAATTGCATTAAAACCAAGTCCCAATATTGACGAAATCATGGAGATTTTGAGTATCTCCCAATACACGAGCAATCGAATTTGGCCTTTTTGTTTATCAGAATTAGAGATTTACATTATTGTTTACCCTAAAACTTCAGTTACTTAAACTGCTGCAACCAAGCCAAACCTTCGGCCTCAGTTGTAAAGCTTTTCATAGGAATGGGCGGCGTTTTGAGTTTAAACAGCAGTTTCATTATGAAAAAGGCAAGTCCGGGTTTTGAAATCATGGCCATGGCGGAGTATATTTCAGGCAGCTTTTCGGTTGAATAGCGCTGTGTTTCCTTGTCGGGCACGGGCGAGTTGGTAAGGTGGATGAGCAGGGGGACCGGTGTTCCGCCGGTTATCTTTTTAACCAATTGCACATTTTGCTCTATCAATGGCACGGTGCGTTTTATACTTTTAGAGTAGGAATATAATATACCATCTTTGAACTCATAATCAGCTATTTCGCCTGTAATTCGGCTATTTTCCGGAGCTTTTTCCACTTATTGTCAGGTTTTGGTTTGCAGACAAAAATAAGCTGTAATCAAAGCAGATATGCCTGATTAAGTGAATTAATTCCATCAATTCCGTTTTACAACAAAACTTAAATTTAATCGAAAAAAAGTCACATTAAAAGTAAAGACCAATTCAATGCTTACTTTTATCCGCGTTTTTACTAAACCTTTGTATTAGCCAAAAGAAGTTGAATATATGAGCACGAAATGGATTGCCTTGGTGGATGATGATTCTATTCAGCGTTTTATTTTCAAAGAAACATTTACCAAACTCGACCCCGGTTTGGAGGTTTTGTTCTTTAATGGCAGCAATGAAGGATTGGCTTACCTGAACCAAAATCTGGGACATCCCGACAAACTGCCACGTGTGATATTCCTTGACATTTTTATGCCCGTAGCCGATGGATGGCACTTTCTTGAGCATTTGAAAGCCATAAACCAAGTACTTGTAAACCCCATTGATGTTTGCATAGTTTCAACATCTATTGATAGCCGCGACCGCGACAAGGCCACCAACTATAAGGCCGTAAAGCATTTTTTGACCAAGCCTGTCAATTCTGACGACTACAAAAAGGTTCTTGTTGAGTACTTTTCAATAAGCAACTGATTAAAAGCTAGTTAAGCGGAATACTGAATCGAAAAGTAGTACCGGAGCCCGGTTGGCTCTCTACATGAATGCTGCCACCCAGACTTTCAATATGCATCTTAACCATGTGCAACCCCAGGCCTTTTCCTTCCACATCAAAATTGAATCGTTTGTAGAGCGAAAATATTTCGTCGCCCAGTTTGTGGAGGTCCATCCCTATGCCATTGTCGGTTACTTCGGCTAAAAATACATCGTTGTAAACGGCGGTATTTATGCTCAAAACCAAGGATCTTGATTTGTCGGTATATTTAAATGCGTTGTTTATGAGGTTGTAGAAAATGCTTTCCAAATAACTTTTTACTGATTTAATGTTAATGGAATTGGCTGCCACTTTTATTCTGATATCCGCCTTTTCCCTTAGTTCGGCGTCTATTACCTGTAGCTGTTCATCTATAAGTTTTCTCACATCAACCCATTCTTTTACCTGTCCTTTATATGATTTTGATGAAAGTACATCGTTGAGATCTTTGATGGTTTGGTCTATTTTCTCAGCAGAGATTTTAATGCCTTCTATAATTTTTGAGAGAATTTCGTGATTGGTTCCTGCCTCGTCAAAAATTGAGGACAAACCCAAAATATTGCTGAGTGGTGCCCGCAGATTATGCGATATTATATAATTGAACTGCGTATTTTGTTTGAGTTGGTGGGTTAGGTCTTTTATTAGCTTATTGAGTTGTTCTTCGTTTTGCTTTCGCTCTGTAATGTCGTGGATAATGGTTACCGCCTTGGTCACCTGTTGGTCGCCATAGTTGAGCTCACTTGTTTGCACATCGCACCAAATGGCTTCACCATTTTTCTTAACCAATTGTATTTCAGTAGTAAAATCGCCCCCGGGTTGCTGCCACGAGGCATTCATGTGCCTGCCATAATCGAGAAAAGCCTCGGTTCCGGGAAATAAAAACTGCGTGTTTCTATCCAGCATTTCATCTTTTGAATAGCCGAATAATTTTTCCGTTGCCCTGTTTATATTTATAATTTTCCTGTCGGGAAGTGTTACGGTTATGATGGCATCATTTACGGTATCAAATACCGCACTCAGGTATATTTCGTTTTCCCGCATGCGTTGTTCCGCCATTATGGTATCGGTAATTTCTTCGGCGTAGCCAAACTCCCGCATGGAACCGTCAATTCCCTTTACCACTTTTATTTTGGCTTGTATGTATTTTACCTCCTTATTTCCCGAAATTATTCTGTATTGAAATTCAGCGCTTTTTTCATTTGATATATTACTATAAGCCTGTATTATTCGCTCTTTATCATCAGGGTGAATTGAATTGATGAAGGCAGAAGGATCGCTATACAATTCGTCGCAAGAAATACCCCAAATACGCTCAAAAGCCGGACTTATATAAATGGTGCTGCGTTTATTAAGGTCATTGATCCAATAAACCCCTGATATATTTTCAATCAGATTTTTAAATTGTTCATTAGATTTTGACAAAGATATTTCTGCAAATTTTCTATCGGTAATATCGAAAATATTGCCTTCAAGATGCAGGGCTTCGTTGCCACTGTTGTACTTGGCCCTGCCAATTTCGTACACCCATTTTACGGCTCCGTTTTTATGTATAATTCTATAGTCCAACTTGAATGGAATTTTCTGTTCCACAGCATGTTCCACCACACTTTCTACATAAGGCAAATCATCTTTAAACACCAATTTTCCCCAGCTTATTTCGCCGCTCAAAAATTCATCAGCCGAGTAGCCGGTTATATCTTCCACCGCCACACTCATGCGCTTTACGAGCCAGGGAGCAGCCAATTCGCATGAATAAACGGCCCCCGGCACATTGTCTATTATAGTTTGAAGCTCTGCTTGTTTATCATATAGCTTTATCTCATCAAATTTTCGTTGGGTAATATCTATATGCCTTATTACAGTATAAGCACTATTGCCTTTTAGATGCGAGGCGGTGAGCAAAAACCAAAAGTGGTGTTTGTCTTTTTTACAATAAAACTCCGTTTGGTAAATTGGTATTTCATTCTTCAATAATAATTGCAGTCCCCTGTGTACATCGTTCGTGGTTGAACTGCCATATACATGGTCGGCAAGGCAGTGGTTTATGTAGCTGTCGCCCAATTTGTATGAACCTTTGAAGGAAGTGCCTTCCTGATAAAAGTTTTGCCATGCCTGGTTGGTGGCCACTATTTTTCCATTGCGGTCTATAACAGCAATTTGCGAATCCATTGCATCGAGAATACCTTCAGTAAACTTTACGCTTTCGGCCAATTGCTCCAAGGCTTCTACGCGATCGGTTATTAGGTTTCTTATAGATAAAAATTGCTTTATATCGCCGTTTTCGTTGGTTACCGGCACTATTACCGAGTCAACCCAATAATAGGTTCCGTCTTTTGCTTTGTTTCTAACCTCACCGCGCCACACGTCGCCTCTCAATATGGTTTGCCATAGCTCTTTGAAAAAATCTTTGTCGTGGTAGCCCGAATTCAAAATATTATGTCTGTTTCCTACAAGTTCACTTCTTGTGTATTTTGATACCTCACAAAATAATTCATTTACATATAATATTACACCATTGGTATCGGTAAGCGAAACTATGGAGCTTTTGTTGATTGCTTTTTGGTAAGAGGTAAAAGTACTTGTAATAATGCTGGCATCTTTCTGTTGTGTTATTTCATCAATATACCCTTCCATAAAAAGGAAGTTTCCCTCGCTGTCATATATTGGGTTGGCAATTTCCTTTACCCAACGTTGCCTGCCCATTCGGCAAATAATTCGGTATTCGGCCACAAATTCGGTTTTGCTTTCAATGGCCTGTCTCATGGTTGTTTCAATATGTGCCGCATCGCCGTAGTGAATAAGCTTGCGGTAGTTCACTTCTTTGTTGCCTATGAGTTCATCGGGGCTATATCCTGTTATATTCAAAGAGTTCTCAGAAACGTAGATAAGCATTTGCTGCTGCGAACAAAGACACTTAAAAAACATACCGGGTAAGTGCTCCACAAGTTTTTCACTAACACTTGGGTGCAAATCAAATGAGGTTCTTTTCATCTAAGCAAGTTTGGCCTTGTCAACCAATGTGAACCCAAAGAAACGAAAATTATCCGGCTGCAACGAATTAATAAACGGGTGGTAATGTGCACCAAAGTGCCAATAGATGTGCTTAGACTGCTGTAAACCACCTAAAATTATCTACAAGTGAATTTATTTTAGCGATTAGACTGAGAAAAGAATGTTCAATCATCAATCGAAATTTAAACAATTCCCTCATTTTTGAAGTCGTATGAGCAATGCAATGACCATAAGAATATTTGTAACCGGTGGCACTTTTGACAAAGAGTACGACATGCTTACCGGCAATTTGTTTTTTCGCGACACGCACATTAAAGAAATTCTGGACCTGGGTCGCAGTTTGGTGGATGTGCGCATAAGCACCCTGATGATGGTGGACAGCCTTGAAATGACGGAAGACGATAGACAGATAATTCTGTTTAACTGCCAAAAATGCAAGGAAGACAAAATACTAATAACCCACGGCACCGACACCATGCCCGAAACGGCGCGTATGCTGGGCGAAGCCAATATTGACAAAACCATAGTACTAACCGGCGCAATGATACCTTATAAATTTGGCAGCTCCGATGGGTTATTTAATTTGGGCAGCTCGCTTGCTTTTGTACAAGCCATGCCGCACGGCGTATATATAAGTATGAATGGAATGCTCTTTGACTGGAAAAACGTACGCAAAAACCGTAAAATGGGCATTTTTGAAACGCTGAGCTAAAGACAGAATTCATCGATCAGCGCGGCTTGAGGGGGACACAGGCGCAGCAATTCTTCTTTGTTAGCCATTTCAAAATCATCAAACTCAAATCCCGGCGACACGGTGCAGCCGCATAAGGCATAAGATGTGGCTTGTAGCACATGGGCGGCAAACCAATATCCTGCCGGAATGACCACTTGAAAGGCAGCACCATTTGCTATGTCAGCACCCAATAATTCAGCATAATAATTTCCGTGCGGATCAATGATATGAATTTCGACAGTGGCTCCGGCATAGAAATGCCAAATTTCATCAGATTTGATGCGGTGAAAATGTGACTTGTCGTTATCGGCAAGCAGGTAATAAATACCTGTGCAAAAATTTCGGGTAGCCCCATTGAACCTTTGCGGAAGCGAAGCCAATACATCAGCCGATCGGTAAATCTCTTTGTAAAACCCACCTTCAGGATGTTTTTGCAAATTGAGTGAGCTTATTAGTTCTTGTGCAGTCAATGGCCTTTGGTTAGTTCTCGTTTTTCAGTTTTGTCTTCGCCCGAAATTTCGAGCACATACCGGCCTTGCGCCAGCGATTCGAGGTTGTTTATCACGTGCTCGTTCGCGCCTGCGGCCAAATCGAGCGACTCGCGAAAAACCACTTTTCCTTCTTCGTCAAACAACTTGAGCAACAGCGAGCCTTGGTACCTCGACTGCACCTCCACACTTACCATATCGGTAAAAACCGACGGGCTCACTTCATTTACGGTCCAGTATTCCGTGGCTCCTTCGGTTGCGGTGTCGGTACCAGCTTTCGATTTGTTTGACCAAAAAAACTGTGTACCAAAAAACAACAACGAAAACACGGTAATGAGCATTACAGAACCTACCACTGCAATTAATTGCACCCGGCTCATCTTCTGCCTCGTTCTTAATTCCTGCTTCATATCATCCATTTTACACCTTTTAATTAAATGAATATCAGGTAAATATACAATTTTAGCATAAACAACATTACATCAGCCAAATATTATGAGAAACTAAAGTTTGGCGGGGTAGTTATGCCACTGCACACAAAAATGAAGGATTTGCCGGGCTACCTAAAAACCGGCACAAAAAAAGCGGTGTCGTTTTTTTGACACCGCTTTTTCAAACTGTTTATATAAGACGACCTTCTGTTTTAATTTTTTATAACCTGTTTGGTTTTTACGAATGCGCCTTGCTGTAGTTTTAAAATGTATGCACCATGTTGCAGTGCGTCAAGACCTTCAAGTTTTATTATTTGCTGTCCGGCAGGCAATTCGCGCTCTTCGTGTTTTACAGGTTGGCCCGAGCTGTTGAGCAAATCAATGCTCACCCGCGCGCTTTGCGGCAAATTGCAATCAATGGCCAATTGGTTGGTAAAAGGATTGGGATACAAAGAGTTGATTTGTAGTTCTGCATCGCTGTTCCCACTCAAATCTACTTGCACTATTCTCGAAAAATCGAATTTACCGTCAAAGTCCACTTGTTTCACTCTGTAGTAAGCCAAGCCTGCAAGGGGCGCATCGTCGTAAGCTATGTAATCGCTTGAGTACAAAACAGTTCCTGCACCTTTAACACGTTGTACTTCGTTCCAGGTGAGCCCGTCTTGTGAGCGCTCTACCTGAAAAAAGTCGTTGTTGGTTTCAGTGGCTGTTCCCCAGGCAATTTCAATGGTATTGCCTGCGGGTTTTGCTTCAATGTACGAGAACTCTACCGGTAGTGCCGTTCCTGAACTTCCAATGGCAAAGTAGTACTCGGTATTGGCGGTCATTCCGTTCAAAGTTATTTGCATGGTATATGGATCTGAACCCGAAACACTGATGTTTTCGTGCACGCCATCGGTTTGCCACTGTGTACTTTGGCCTTTTATCCAATAATAGCTTGTGGCGCTTGAATGGCTAAAACCCGAAAGTTCTGATGAGGTGGTGCCGTTGCTACCGGCATTCCACTGTACTTCAAAGGTTACACTTCCCTGCACATCGTTGGTTGATATGACCGACCAAGTTTCACCCACGGCATAGTTCTGTTGCAAACCACTTAGGGTTTCCGGATTGGTATAAACATTTTGGGTAACCGCCATGCCAAAGTCGGTGCCCATGCACTCGGCGCAGGTAACCGCTACAGGCAAGTAGGGGTTTCTGCCAATTGGCGCGAGGTGGGTAGTGTTGTTTGACAACATTTTGAGCTTGTACCTGCCGGTGTTTCCTGTTTTTATGTATTCAGAAATGTTGCCTTCGCGGTGATAAGAGAAGCTTTTTGGCAGGGTTAAGTCGTAGGTTTTGATGTCAATGTTTTCGCCATTCAGGTCAAGAGAATCGGTAATAACCAATGTATCGGCCAGCTCAAGATCGGTTTGTTGCACTTTAAATTTGGGAAGGCGTTTTACTTTCAATTTTTTGGAACCTACTATAAATAAGTCGTCGCTCAAATCGCCGTTTTTGCTACCAAAAATGTCGGCACTTCCTTCAAGCTTCACCTGTTTTTTGTAGGCGCAATAAAATACACCATCGCCCTCCATATCGCATTTTTTGAGTTTGAACTCATAGTCGCTAATTTTTGATTCGTCGTGTTTCTTGCCTTTTCCTTTGTTTTCCTCTTCGTACTTTTTCTTTCCTTCAGAATTTGATTTAAACTCATGTTCTACAAGGTCAAGGCAATGCTCTACATAGCCGTTGTTTTCAAATGTACCTTCCTCAATATCGGCTTTTGCCACAAACAACCAACCACCGGGCTGTATTTCTATGCCACTTTTTTTACCTTCCATTTTCAGGTTGTCGGCACGTAGGGTACCGTGGTTGGCTATCACCAGTTTACCACCATCCTTTATTTGTATTTCGCCGGTCAGTTCTGCCTGTCCTTCAATGGTAAGGGTGGCTTTAATTTCCATGTCTTCGTTGCAGCTGAACTTACCGGTAATGGTGTAGTCCTTTTTCAATTCTGATCCGCAAATAGAACCGGCATTCGCATTGTCAATACTGGCAAGTTTTACTATACCTACTATTACCAGCACAAGCACAGCAGAAACACCACCTGCAATGGCAATTTTTTGGGTGAGCGTAAATTTCTGCTTCTGGTTTAATTGTAACTTTTTTCCCATTCTCTTAATGTTTAGCAGTTTGTGTGTATCAATATTTCAACCAAAGGGTTAATGTTTTAAAGGTCTTTTGGTTTAACAACCTCAAATTGACGAATTCCATCTTTTGAAAATAAAATTTTAACCGATAATTCAACTAATTGAGCGAATTAACTTTTCATTGAACAACAAGAATCTCATTGTGGAAATAAGTTCAATTTTTGGAAAGTCATTTCTTTTTGAAACTTTATTGGTGGCGCAATTTAGGTCAAAATGAAAAAGAAATTGTGCCAAAAAAATTGTGAATTCAACTTGTCTATAAAAATTTATTGCCGCTATTTTGGCCCATCAAATTCGTTGTATGGAAGCAAGAGAAAATGCATTGGTAATTTTTACCAAAAACCCCGTGAAAGGGAAAATTAAAACCAGATTGGCCAAAGATATTGGCGAAACCATGGCGCTGAAAGTATATATGCAGCTACTGAAACACACCCGCGAGATAACACAAGACCTGGATTTTTGCGAGAAGAAAATCTTTTACAACGAATTCATCCCCGCGCGGGACAATTGGAAGGAAGACGACTACGACAAATATGTGCAAGGCGAAGGCGATTTGGCTACCAAAATGGCAAATGCCTACAAACTGATGTTTGACGAAGGATACAGCCGTGTAATCATTATGAGCCCCGATTGCCCCGAAATGACCGGCGCCAGACTGAAACAGGCTTTTACACTGCTCGGCTCAAAAGATTTTGTAATAGGCCCATTAAAAGATGGCGGCTACTACCTGCTGGGCATGAAACGCTACCAACCCGAAGTAATTGAAGGCATGGAGTTTGGTCAGGGAAACGCCTTTAGCCAAACCATTGAACGCATACAAAAACTGGGAGCAAGCTACAAGGAACTGCCTGAAACATTTGATGTTGACTACGAATATGAAATTCCACCGAAGCTGCGCAAATTGGTAGGACTTGAAGAAACCACCGCCAATATTGACGAAGAAGAATTGGAAGAAAGTGAAATAGAAGTGGATACCGACGAATTTAGCAGCGACGATGACGAAGAAGATAGCGGCTACGGCGATGAGCCGGATAAAGACAACGACGAAGAAGACGAAGATTAATATCCTGAATCCCCAATAAGACAAAAGCTGCTCCAAACGGGGCAGCTTTTTTTTTTTTGCTTGAAACCTTACGAGGTGGGGGACATGTGATGGGTGATAAGTGATGGGTGATAAGTGATTGATGAATGATTGATGAATGATTGGGCGGGTGAATGAATTCACCCGGTCCTGATGATTGGGTGTTTTTTCATAGGGCGATGCATCGTCAATCATAGGGAATTCCCAATCAGCACATCATCACATTCGCAAATCAGCACATCAAAAAGTAGATTATCCATCTCGCACAGCGAGAAAAGAATTCTCTACATTTTCAAATCTTCAAATCACCACATCAGCAAATCACCACATCAGCAAATCAGCAAATCAAAAAGTGGATTTTGAATTTCGTTGAAGACAAGACAAGAGATTCCCCAATTTTCAAATCTTCAAATCATCAAATCTTCAAATTACCGAATCAGCAAATTAGCACATCAACCAACCTGGTATCTAATGATGGTTTCAAGGCGATCAGAAGCTGTTTTCGCAGGATCTTTCAGGTAAATTTCTTTGTGGTTGCCAGCAATCTTCAGTCCCTGTGCGGCAATGAATTGGTGGAGCAATGCCACGTTTTCTTCTTCTGCATCATAAGAACCTTTGTGCAGTAGTTGGGCAAATTGGCCTGCCTCGGCAATTTTAAAACTGAACACATCTTGCAGCCCGTGTTCTTTAAGTGTTTCGCGTACCAATATATAATGTACAAAATCGGGCATGGGCATGCACACTTCCCAACACCACTCGCTTTTGGGCAGCTCGCTAAATTCCTTGCCTTCGGGGGCGTACCAAAATGCTTCGAGCTTGGGAATAAAAAAATCGTGGCCCAACTCTTTGCAAGCAAACTTCAGCTGGTAAGCCACTTTATACAATTGACTGATTGCCAGCGCAAACCGCTCATCATCAGGAGCCGACACGCCACTTGCCGACAAATAGTGGTGCATGCCAAGTTGAAGCAATTGCGGTTGTGTTTTGGCTTTGTAATAATTGGCATTTGTTGCTTTGTGCCATTGCGTTTTCTCCACCTCTGCCCGGAGCTTTGTAAAGGTTTTAAAGAATTTCAGTTCTATAATGTCGGTATAAAATGCTCCTGTTATGGCCTCTTTTTCAATTTGGTCGTTGAGCCCAAAAGCACCTGCTACGTGCTCGTATCTATAAATATCAATTTGCCAGGCCGCATCATCCAAGCAAGTGTACCACTCATAAGCCACAAAACCCGGGGCCTTGTGTTGCAGCATTTCGGCAAAGCGCCTCTTGTTTTGGTAGTGTTGCTCAAGTTTAGTTGCATCTACTTTATAGTAGTACATTTCAAAGTAGGTAAAAGCGGGACTTGACTCCTGCTGAATATGCCCTGCAAGGCGTGCTTCTTTTTCAAAAACCACATCTTCAACATATTCCTTTTCAGCAGCCGCTACTGCCTTTGTCGGCTCGTTTATTTGGTATTGCAATATTTCATTTCGGTTGAGCAGTTGCAGGTAAAGGTTTTCAGCTGCATTGCCCGGCATAAGCGCGTTTCTAACATGCTGTAAGGCTTTTTTGCGCAAACTGTAGATGGCAAAATGTGTTGATGGAATGTTGCTCGACATAAATTTTCTTTTTGTTGCTGCAAGTTTATCGCGCCGGAGTGTCAACCTATTGTCAGCAGCTTTTTGCCCTGCTTTATTTTATTTGATTTTGTAATAATTGTTGAGTTCATGCAGCATAAAGTGCACTTGTTGAATCAATTCAGGGGGCTCCAAAAGCTGCACCCGCGTTCCCCAAGTGAGCACCATTTGGGCAAAATAATGCAGACTTTCGGTAAGAAATTCCATTTCATATACCGCCTCCCTTTCGGTTTCGGCAATAAAACCCAAGCCGTATTTGATGTTTGCCAGATATGGATAAAACTCCTTGTCAATTAATATTTTCACCTTGAAAACCCGGTGGTTTTTGCGCAAGTTGCTCAGGTATTCGTCAAGCTCCATACGCCTGCCCTTTTCAAAAGTTTCCGTACCCGCTTCGCAGCGTTCTATTCGGTCTATTCTAAAGTCGCGGTAGTCGTGGCGCAGGCGGCACCAAGCAATAAGATGCCAATATCCGCTGTAGAAAGTAAGACCAATTGGCTCCACCTCGCGCCGGCTTACCTCGTTTTTGTATGATGACAAATAACTTATTTTCAACACCTTACTTTCCAGCAAAGCCTTTTGCACGAGGTCAAAATAGCCTTTGTGCACTTCGTTGGGCGGCCAAACGTGCAGCACTTTTACCACCTGCTCCATTTGCTCAATATGCAGCTTTTGCGGCCAATTCATTACCGCGCGTATTTTTTCGAAAGCAGATTTGAAATGGTTTTTCACCAAGTCATCGGGCAATGATTCTACGAGTTTGGCAGCTATCAACAAAGCATTGGCTTCTTCAAGCGAAAAATGAACCGGCGGCAGGTTGTATTCGCGCACGATGGAATAGCCCACTCCGGCATCGCCCATTATAGGAACTCCAGCTTCTTCAAGCACTTTCATATCGCGGTAAATGGTGCGTTTGCTCACGTCAAATCTTTCGGCTAAATCATTGGCTCGCAGCACTTTTTGTTGTTGCAAAAGCACCACAATGGTGGTCAATCGTTCAAGGCGGTTCATAGATATTATATAGAACAAACATGCACACTATTTTTGTGAACACAAGCTTAATTAGCCAGATGAAAACCATTTTTTCAGCCCGCGACTTTGACGAAATCAAACACCGAATAGAACAATTAGACGCCAGCAATGAGCGTTTGTGGGGCAAGATGGATGTGGATGAAATGCTTTGCCATTGCACCGACCAAATACGACTAGCGCTAGGCGAAAAAACCTCGCGCGACGTTTCAACGCCCCTGAGCCGAACCCTCGTGAAGTGGTTGGTGGTGTACGTTTTGAAAATACCGCGCGATAAAGTACCCACCCTGCCCGAGTTTGCAGCCGGTAAAGGTGGTACAAAACCCACCCAATTCAATACCGACCGACAAACATTGCTCCACTATATAAATAAAGTACGACTGCTTGACCATGAAAAGGATTTTCATCCGCATGGTTTCTTTGGCAAACTAAACCGAAAACAATGGGGCATTATGATATACAAACACCTGCACCACCACTTGCAGCAATTTTCGGCTTGAAGCAAGAGAAAAAGTTGGCATATACCACTATATATCAACACATTAATTTTGCGTTGGTTAAAATTTAGTTTAAAATGAATCAAATTTTAACCCGCAGTGTGCGCATTAATAGCCGCCTTATCGAAATTTGTTTTACCAAAGGTTAATTCATTGCAATGGCAACCAACAAACCAAGAGTAATAAAAGACTTTGAAAAGCTCAGCGAAGAGCTTCAAGATGCCGTGAGAGCCAAGTATCCCACCGGCTATTTCAAATACATGGTTGACTATTTTGACCGTGAAGGCAACAAGAAATCGGCCTTGCCATTTGAAACCGAAGAATTCCTTTATTTGGTAAAAATGCCGCCCGCAGCTCCTGTGGCCGATGACGACGATGATTTTGACAATACCAAAAAGCGGCGCAAATCAAAAAGCAGCGACGAAGAAGACGATGGCTTTGCCGATTTGGACGAAATGGGACAAGATGATGAGCCCAGCGAAAGCTACGACGATAGCTACGACGACTACTAAACCAAAAATCAACCACCTATTAATTCCACGCAACAACCCATAGTTTTTTTTGACGGGGTTTGTGGTCTGTGCAACCGCTTGGTTGACTTTCTACTGAAGCAAGACCGAAGCGGGAAATTGCTCTTTGCTCCGCTTCAGGGCGAAACCGCCGCACAACTTCTTGATTCAAAGCACATTAAAAACCTTAACACGGTAGCCGTTTGGGTAAATGGCAAAGTATATACCCACTCTGACGGTATTTTGGCCATAGTACCCTTTTTGCCGTTCTATTGGCAGCCTTTGCTCATTGGCAAGCTCATTCCACGCCCTTGGCGCGATTTTTTGTACAACTACATTTCGCGAAAGCGCTACCAATGGTTTGGCAAAAAAACGACTTGCCGCATGCCGCAGCCACACGAAAAAGCCCGTTTTCTAGATT